>CAZPZP010000024.1:10626-15933 GCA_964591025.1 uncultured Chthonomonadaceae bacterium | reverse complement strand
GGGCAGGAGTTTCGATAAGAATTGCCGAAACGCCCGTCAGTGTTTTCATTCCCTCTCCCTCTGCGAAGGGGAGAGGGCTAGGGTGAGGGGTTGAGAAAGGCAAAATTGATGCCAACAGTCTATTTCACTAAAGAGTTGAAAAAGCAGACGGTTCCTGAACTGATCGCCGCGCTCAAAGAGATGAAGTGCGACGGAGCCGATCTGTGCGTGCGTGACGGGTACGCGGTCAATCCCGAAAACGCAGTCAAAGAGTTACCTGCCACCGTCAAATTGCTGCGGGAAAACGGGCTGCTTGTGCCGATGATCTCTGCCGCCACCGACCTCACCGACCCCAAAAGTCCGATTGTCGAAATCTTGCTTGCCGCGTGCCACGATGCGGGCGTTTCCCTGCTCAAGCCGGGCTATTGGCGGCATCTGCCGGGAACAAACTATGGGCAGCGAGTGGACGAAGTACGGCGCGACCTTGAACTTTGGGAGCGAAAGGCGATGATGCGCGGCGTCAAAATCGCTCTGCATACCCACAACGGTTACAATATGGGACTCAATGCCGCCGCGATGCTGCATCTGGTCACGGGCTTCAATCCGGCGCACATCGGGGTTTATCTCGATACCACACACTTGCTGCTGCATGGCGAACCGCTTCCGATGGCGTTCGATATGGTGCGCGATTATCTCTGCGTCGTCGGCGTCAAAGATACGCAGTGGACACGTCATAACGAGAAAGGGCGAACCTTTCAGGCAATGCCGCTTGGGGAGGGTATGGTGGACTGGAACAGCCTCAAAACCGCTCTCGATACTCCCAAAACTTCTGTGCCGCTAACATTACACACCGAATACAAAGCCGATAATGACGCAGAACGCATCACACTTGCCGCACAGGATTTCCAATTTCTGCGCTCCAAAGGCATCGGGACAGACAAATGAGCCTGAGAAAGAAAGAGCCGATTAACGATGTCTGAACTGACGCATTTGGACGCGCAAGGCAACGCGCAGATGGTTGATATCGGCGACAAACCCGAAACGTCGCGCCGTGCAGTCGCCAGCGGGTTTGTGTCTCTCCAACCGGCAACATTGACGCTGCTTCACGATGGGAATTTGCCCAAAGGGGACGCACTGGCAACCGCACGAATCGCCGGTATCATGGCGGCAAAGCGCACGTCGGAGTTGATTCCGTTGTGTCATCCTTTGCCTATTACTCATGTTCACGTCGCGATTGAACTGACGGATGCGGGCGCGGCAATCACAGCAGAAGTGCGCGTTTCCGGCAAAACCGGCGTCGAAATGGAAGCCCTGACCGCTGTTTCGGTTGCCGCCCTCACTCTCTACGATATGGTCAAATCAGTAGACCGTTCTGCTGTCATCACCGACATTCGCCTCGAAGCCAAGTCCGGCGGTAAATCCGGCGATTTTGTACGCGACTCGCTTCTGTCTGAATAAAACGCATTGGCGCGAATCGCAAACCCTGTGTATAATAGAGCCAATACAAACGAGAAAGGCAAACCCAATGATTTTGACATTTGGCATTCCTGATGAAGTCGCCTCTCGACTTTTGGCAATTTGCCCCGAAGATAAAGAAACGAAACCGCTTTGCCAACAGTTTATTCTCCGATGCGTTTATCGCCGGCATGGAGAATGTTTTGCCCGCCGAATGTGTCGAACAATTCCCGTTGTGCCGCAGTCAAATGACAGGATGCCCCCAAGTCCCAAAGGATTGGACTATGTTTTGTGAGTTGAGTCAAAATGAGGGGGGCGCGTGGAACGATGCAATACCGTAGTCTCAACCTCCCTATATTTTTGCCGTCCGAAGAGGAAGCACTGCACTGTATCGCCCGTGTCGAAGACGCCTTGCGGCGATTATCTGGTGTGCAGGATGCGTCTGTCAATAACGCGCACGATACCCTGCGGGTGCTATTTGATCCGCGCCGAGTGTCAACGTCACGCATTGAGCAGGAAACCCGCCGTTCCGGTATGGATATTTCCCTGCGAATCGATCACGTCACGGTGGCGTTGCCGACTCTGGACAGTCCCGAAGTCGCTGCTTTTTTGACGCGCACACTTTTCGACACTGCCGGAATTCTCTGGACAGGCGCGAACTTTCCCGCCGCTATTTTGCATATCGAGTTCGATAAAAGCGTCATTGACTTCGAGACGATCCGCAAACTTCTCACGCGGTGCGGCTATTCTCCGGTGGAACTCTGGCGTTCTGATAAAGAGTTGCCCGTTCTCACGTCATTTGCTGCGCCGTCTCCTCCCTTATCAGGGCATCTGCGCCGAATCGTGAGTTCCGTATTCCGCCGTCTGCCTATTCTCCTGCTTTTCATTGGGACGTTTGCCCTGCATTGGTGGGGAACCGCCGCGACGCTTGCGCTGTTATTCACTGTGACAGATGTTCTTCGCAATGCCCTGCTTTCCAAAACGCGGCGACAGATTTGGACATTTCTCTCGAATTTGCCGGTCTCCGTCGTTGTGCGCCGTGAAGATAACGAGAGTGAGGTTCCCGTTTCCGAAGTGCGGATCGGCGAACAGATTGTTGTCGCTGCCGACACTGTGATTCCGCTCGATGGCGTGGTCACACATGGCACTGCAACTGTTGACGCCGAAGCCCTCTTTGGAGCCGACAGCGGTTATGATGCGGAGGCTGGATCGCCTGTGTTCGCCGGAAGCCAAAATACCAATGGCACGCTGGAAATTCGGGTTTTGCGCCATTTCCGCGATACACCTTTGGTCTTTGCACGGCACGCTTTCGCCGAAACCATCACGCAGCAATCGCCCGCGCAAAACAGACGCGAACGGTGGCACGCCATTGGCACGGCGACCTGTCTCTGGCTGGCGGTGCTGATCGCTTTCGTTCCGCCGTTTCTGTTGCGCGATATGTCACAGAGCAGTTTCGCAATCTGGGTCATGCGCGGATTGAGCCTCGCTGCGTTCGCGCTTGGCGGCAGCCTCACACTCTCCGGCACAACCCGCAGACTC
Source organism: uncultured Chthonomonadaceae bacterium (assembly GCA_964591025.1). Taxonomy (GTDB): domain Bacteria; phylum Armatimonadota; class Chthonomonadetes; order Chthonomonadales; family Chthonomonadaceae; genus CAZPZP01. The sequence goes on along the minus strand of CAZPZP010000024.1, from coordinate 12,960 downwards.
ACCGCGACATTTGAGGCGGCACGGCACGGAATCGTTGTGCGTTCCGGCGCGGCATTGGAGGCGATGGGACGCATCAAATCCCTTGCTCATGCCCGCACCGGAATTCTCACCGAAGGACGCCCTGCCGTTGTGGATGTCGTTTCGTCCGGCAAACTGAGCGGTGCCGAATTGTTGGGATTAGCGGCTGCCTTGGAAGCCTACAGCACACACCCGCTTGCCCGCGCCATTTGCCATGAAGCCAGCCAGCATTCCATCACGGAATCGCATTCTGTGACCGTTTTCGAGGAGATACCGGGGCAGGGCGTGCGTGGCATCGTGAATGACACTCTCCTGATGATTGGCAGTCCACGCTTGTTTGCCGAACAACGCTACACCCTTCCGCGCCCGCTTCAAGAGTCGCTGTCCGAAGCCGACGCGCAGGGCTTGACGCCCGTTTTAATCGCGGGACAAACTGGACTGCTCGGCTTGATCGCCCTGCGCGATACGCCCCGCCCGTCCGCTGCCAAAACGGTTCAGCAGCTTCGCGAATCGGGCGTTTTCATGCAGATGGTTCTTTCAGGAGACACGGCGCGTGCCGTCGAAGCCGTTGCCCAAGCCGCCACGATTGCCGAGTTCGAAAGTGAGCGCATTCCCGAAGAGAAAGCCGCGTGGGTCGAGAATTTGCGGCGGCAATATGGAGCCGTCGCCTTTATTGGGGACGGCACAGCGGATCGCAACGCATTCTCTGCCGCAGATGTCTCGTTGACACTCCGTGCCGCAGAGAATCCGGCGGGGATGGAGGCAGCGGATATTGCCATTCTCAATGCCGAAACCGAATCGCTGGTCTTTCTGCGCCGTCTCGCCCGCCAAATTCATCGGATTGAAACTCAAAGCCTCCTCATCGCGCTGACGCTCAAAGTGCTGGCGTTGGTCGGAGTTTGGGCGTTCCATCTGCCTCTCTGGAGCCTGCTGATCGCGGAACTTTGCGCCACGCTGATCGCCCTTCGCGCCGGACTCCCGTCACAGGAGAAACAGCAGATGCAAACGGAACCGAAGCCCGCCAAACAAAGCCAAGCCGCTGAAAGTCCCGGTGAATCCGACGCGCTTTTAGAGTTGGTCTTTGTCCATGATCCCACCGCCGACGAGGAACCCGTTCCCGGCTATTCCTATCCGCGCTGGGAAGCGTTTGTCGTGCCGTTTGTGGGCGAGACGATTCAGTTCGGGCGCAAGTCCAATCAATCCACGCTCGCGCTCCAAGTCACCGATGAGGGAATGTCGCGTCTGCACGGAGAGATTCGCCTTGAAAACCGCCGCCCCGTCATTGTGGATTTGCGCTCCACCAACGGAATCCGCCGCAATGGACACGCCGCCGAAGACTTGATTCCCACCGAAAAGCCGATTCCGCTCCGGTTCGGCGATGTCCTGATGATCGGGCGCAACACGCGCATCGAAGTTCGTCCACCCGGCGAATCGGCGCAAGTTCTGAAGGCAATGCAGCAGTCAGAATCGGCGTTTATCGAAAAATCCGGCACGATTGTGAGATGACAATTGCTCCTCAACGATCACTACTGATCTGATCCTCCCTGTTTCTCCGTGAATACTATAGTGTGTAGACTCAATAACACTCTTTATGAGATGATGAGTCTATGCAGACCAAATCGCCACAACTCGCTTCCTCCCTTGAGCAGCACTTTGGACGCCAATTACGGAATTTGCGCGAAGCAAAAGGCTGGTCACAAGAAGAACTTGCCGACCAATGCAATATCCACAGAACTTATGTCAGCCAGCTTGAGAGAGGACTGAAATCGCCGACGCTCCGCCTCTTTTGGACGCTCTGTCATTCTCTGGAAATCGTCCCCAGCCACTATCTCAGCCAAGTGGAAAAAGCGATGGAGAACACAAATTGAGGACGGAATTTCCTTACTCCACCGCAGAACAATTGGCGACGATTCAGCAAATGATTACCAACTATTTGCGGCTGCCTTTCGCGGGAGATACTCTGCCGGGCAGTCTGCTTGAAGCGATTATTGGCAAGGTACACAATGCAGAAGTCTTGAAAACTTACGATTTTGCCGATGTGGTTAAGCGTGGTGAGATAGGGTGGCAAGTCAAGTCTACCAAATCGAAAACGCCGGTGACATGGATGCGTGCTAAAATCCCTGAGAAACAGGAACTCATTGCGGCTTCTCAACAAGACACTATTGGGAAACAAAATCTTGGGAATGCCATTATCGCCTATTGCAATGCTCATGTTGCCGAGAGTCTGAACCACTATGGATTGGAGCAGATTGGCTATGCTCGCCTTGTCCTTTTCCCCAAGGGTCACATCATGTATTTTGAGCGGCTGCTTCTCAG
>CAZPZP010000024.1:4306-10526 GCA_964591025.1 uncultured Chthonomonadaceae bacterium | reverse complement strand
CGGATTATCATTGGGATTGGTCGCCGCCAAAGCGAACAAAAGGCAAAGAGCAACTCCCTGCCTTTGTCGGACGACTGCATGAAACGGGAGACAAGCATTTTGCGTGGCACGGATTGGGTGAGAATCAGTTACATTTTTCTGGTGAAAGTTCGTGGTGGCTGCCGGAGGAAGACGGACACCGAATAGACTTTTCTGCTCCAACAAGCGCACAACAAGTCGATTTCGAGACCATCGCAGATTGGCTCGCTCAACTTCCGCTTATCGAAGCAGAAGCAAGCAGTGACTCTCCAATCCGCTGAATTAGAAGCGGTGGAACGGCGTTTCCAACCTGATGGCTCTGCTGAATATAGGTTCCTGTAAAGTGAAATGTATCCGGGAAGGCTTGCAATCGGGCTGCTTCGCGGATTGTGATCATGCGTGGCGTCACCGGATGTCCAAATCTCCCTGAACCGGGATGAAAAACCCAGCGCGTAATGGTTGGGGCTATCATCTCTTTTGTCAGCCGACCATAAGCCCCGCTATAACCGGACTTTGGACGCAAATTTTCAGGAAGGTCTTTTATTCCTTGTCCGGGTTCGAGCGAGGCAAGGCGCGTGTGCTGCGTCGGTTGAAGACGGCGTGCAGTGTGATTGTGCAGATGAGAACTGCCACAACGCGCCCACTCCTGAAAACTGTGAAAAGGGGCTTGCGTATATTCGCTTATGTCTGCGCCTTCACCGTGTTCGAGAGGAGGCAAGTCGCCAATCGCATTCCAAACAGTTACGTAAGAAGGGGAGGCGAAAAGATCGGGAGTGTCGTTGTTTTCGCAATGGGTCGGAAGAGGAAAATCAATGCACCCTGTATCGCGTGATGCCAGAAAAAACACACGCCTTCTACGCTGCGGAACGCCAAAATCCGGCGCAAAAATGACACTGGAGTTGACAGAATAGCCGCAGTCGGCGAGCAGTTCGCAAATGAGATGTGTGTATGTCTGCTCGAAACCATTTCGCATTTCCGCCACATTTTCCATCAAAACAAAACGCGGCATCAGCATTCGCACCATTTCTAAGAACGCAACGACTAGGCGATTGTTCGGGTCTTCAACGTATCGGTTGCGGCGCGGCACATTTTTAGAAAATCCCTGACAGGGCGGACCACCGGCAAGCAAATCCAATTCTCCCTTCGCGAGATGAAGTTTTTCTAATAAAGAGGCAGGGTTGACACTTTCAAGATCAGACAGTATCGCACACGTTTGCGGCAAATTGACTTCATAACTTTTCAGAGCGATACTGTCATTATCAACGCCAGCGAGAATCTCGAAACCGGCTTTTTCCAAACCGTAGCTGATGCCGCCACAACCGCAAAACAGGTCTATCGCTTTGGAAGAAAATCGCATTGGAGTTTTTTCACTTAAACGTCTCATTTCATACTATAGTCTGCAATGACGTGCTTTGTCAAGAGGCAAGAATTATCCTCGTGGAATCCGAATCGGCGTTTATCGAAAAATCCGGCACGATTGTTAGGTAGGGCGGCGCGTTCGGTGTGGCACAACCTCTGTGATGCTATTGGCATTCGGTATTCTTGAGAAAGGAGAGACACTCAATGTCCCAAATTACGCCGCTTTCGCTTTCGATGCGAACACAAACACTTGCACCGCGCCCGGCACAGCCTAAAGCTGAAACTGCTTCGGCAATCGCCGAACGCACGCAAGCCTTGGCAAAACAGTTGGATGAGCAACTGAGTAACCGGCTGTTTGGCGTTCGTGAGACCGTCAAAGCCTCCAGTCCGCCGAACGTCGGCAGTCTGGTTGATATTGACGCATAGCACGTCGTTCGCTTGACCTTGTCGCCATTTCCAGATACAATCATGGTATGGCGACAAAACTCACTCAACCCGCACCCAATGGACTATTCGAGACGGACGAAACCGCCCAACGCGACACTCACGCCGCCGTTTCCGGTTTGCCGCTGGCAGCCCGAATGCGCCCGCGTACCCTCGAAGAGTTTGCCGGACAGCAGGGCGTTGTTGGTGAAGGCACGCTGCTCCGACGCGCCATCGAACGCGATCAACTCACGTCGGCTCTCTTTTGGGGTCCGCCCGGCTGCGGCAAATCCACTCTGGCACAGATCATCGCGCACACGACACACGCCCAATTTGAGAATTACAGTGCTATTACCAACGGCGTCGCCGACGTTCGCAAAGTCATCGAAGCCGCGAAAGAACGCCGACGGAAATTGGCGCAAAAAACCATTCTCTTTGTGGACGAAATCCACCGCTGGAACAAAGCACAGCAAGACGCGCTTCTCCCGCACGTCGAAGATGGAACCGTAATACTCATCGGGGCGACAACGGAGAACCCGTATTTCGAGATCAACGCTCCGTTATTATCCCGCTCCCGATTGTTTCGCTTCGAGCCGCTGTCCAAGTCCGCGATTGTGACGCTCATTGAACGCGCACTCACCGATACCGAACGCGGGCTTGGCAGTCTCAACATTCATGCCGACGCGGACGCCGTTGAACACTTAGCGACTATCGCCGACGGAGACGCACGCCGCGCATTGACCGCATTGGAGGCAGCCGCACAAGCCGCAGTCACCGATGACAACGCCGAAACTCTCCGTCTTACCCTCGAACTCGCCGAGGAAGGAGCGCAACAGCGAACGCTTGGCTATGACCGCGACGGCGACGAACATTACGATACAATTTCCGCGTTTATCAAGTCCCTGCGCGGCTCCGATCCCGACGCCGCTCTCTATTATCTCGCGAAGATGCTTCTTGCAGGTGAGGACATCAAGTTCATTGCCCGCCGCCTCGTTATTCTCGCCAGTGAAGACATCGGGAACGCCGATCCCATGGCACTCGTTCTCGCCAATGCCGCCGCGCAAGCCGTCATGTTCATCGGTTTGCCGGAAGCGCAACTCACACTCTCCCAAGCGGTCACCTATCTCGCCGCCGCACCCAAAAGCAACGCCTGTACCATCGCCATAACCCGCGTTCGAGAGGAAATTGAACGCAATGGAGCCAAATCTGCGCCCGTTCACCTTGCCGATCCGCGTTCGATGAACGGCAAACAGCAAGGCAAGCGGAGCGGTTATCTCTATCCGCACGACTTTCCGGGTCATTATGTCACCCAGCAGTATCTTCCCGACGGCGTGCAGGGCGTTCCGTTTTACGAGCCAACCGAACAGGGACGCGAGGCGTCCTTGAAGGCACGTCTTGAAGCGTTGAAACAAACAGACTCCGAGTAAAGCCTTTCTACAACGCCAATCGCCGCGACACAGATTGCTCCCGAACTTCCTCTGCCGTCACTTCGCGCCCCAACTTCTCCGAAAGATAAATCCCTTCCGAAATCAGCATGGTATTGAGCGCAATTTCTGCTGTCGGGATCAATTCCACCTTACCAAGAAGCGCGGCGATCCAGTGAACTTGTGAGTTGCCATACACACTGCCTTCGCCACGCAAAGCGTTCCAGCGGTAGCGGGCAGCATTCAATGAGACAGTACAATCCAGATTCAAGTCGCCCACACATTTATGAAAGGAGAACGGCTTGAGACGGATGCCGCCCTTCTCGCCAATGATGCACGAACCTTCAATATCGTTGAGCGGGATAGCCCACGCCTCGATAATGTCCAAAGTCGCGCCGTTCTCGAAGCGCACAAACCCGACGCCCAACTCTTCGACATTATAGCCGGAACTTTCGCGCCGTTCGGTGTCCATTTCTTGTCGTTGATAGGCTCTGCCGCTTACCCTTGCCACTTTCGGATTGCCGAGCAGGTACAAAATCTCCGAGATATGATACACACCCATATCGTAGAGCGCACCGCCTCCCGATGTCTCCGTATTGACAAACGCTGGCTTCCCATAGCCGTCAACAAAGGGTCTCCCGCGCCGCCGAAAACCCGTCGAGCGAGCATGATATATCTCCCCGACTTCCCCTGCATCAATCAACTCTTTGGCGGCGCGAACTTCATCGCTGTAGATATTGCCGAGTTGAATATGAAGGCGTCGATCACTCTGTTGCGCCGCTTCAATCATTGCTTCGGCATCCCGATATGTCCCTGCCATCGGCTTTTCACAATAGACGTGCCGCCCAGATTCCAGAGCCGCGAGCGTGCCGGACAAATGTAGGTTATTATGAAGGCAAACATCTATCGCGTCCAAATCGTCACGCGCCAACATTGCCGTCGCGGTGTTATAGACATTCGGTATATCAAACGCTTTTGCCGATGTTTCTGCCGCAACCGGGTCAATGTCTGCACAGGCAACGACTTGCGCCTCCGGTATCTTCGTATAGTTGGTAAAGTGCATCTGTGCGATTTGCCCGCACCCGATTACTCCGATCCGTATCATCAAAGCCCCCTTATGGACGTGCGATAGCCACATTATTACTGCCGCGCTCGTTTCCGGTATTCACGACGACATAAACGCGGTAGACGCATTTATCTCCGGCACTCTTGACACCCTCCGTGCCTTCCCAGAACAGCGTACCGGCAGGAACAGCGGCAACAGGAAACTCGTTGGAGGTCTTATAAGTCGCGCCGATACAGCCCCGAACTTCATATTGAAGCAGTTTCGCATTATCGGAAGCCGACCAACTCAGACGTACAAACTTCCCGACGGTATCCCAAGCCCCCGTAGTTTGTACTGCATCGGGCGTGCTTCCGGGTGGAGGAGACAAGGACGGCAGAGAAAGCACAAAAGCATCGGTGGCGACATATCGCGCTTGGATAACATCTCGATACTGCTTGATACGCTGTTCCGCAGGACGCAAGAGGACATCGCGCTGTCGGCGGGCAAGAGTGGCTTGTTCGCCGGCATTCTTTGCAGAAACGAACAAGGCACGCAAGCTTGTGAGATCAGTCGTATATGCCGCGATGACGTAACCGCCCGCCAAAGCAATAGGCAAAGGAACGCCGGTGACAGTCGCGTCACCGTTGATAGTCGTCCAGAGATTTAAGAAGTCCTGAAACGGATCAATGAATTTGCTTTCGGCAGAGTCGAACGCTGGCATGGTAGACAAGGCGTTGACATAGGGAGAGCCGGGCAGATAGCCGTTGACCCAGTTACGGAACTGTTGACCACGGGCGTATATCGCCGTCTTTGCGTTGAAAAGAGCGGCAGACGCAGTTTGCTCGGCATTACTCAAGGCAATTGTATTATTAATTGCGTTGATAATATTGGTGCGGTCTGTAGTAAAGTTTGTAAGCGTGTAGATTCCTCTGAGAGTCAAAGGAGTGGCTCCAAGAGTTGCGTTGATACTTCCCCAATGCGTGATGAACTCCTGCATTGTCGGGGCAAAACTTCCAATTCCACTGATAGCCATAGCGTTTATTCTCCTTAACAGGTATTGGCTTGTAAATAAGCCGTTCTTCTTACAGAATCACTCTCCAAAACAACAAAACAGGTTGCCAATCTTTACGAATAATGCTCCAAGATTGCCGTTGAACCTCTTTTTTGCGTCTTGAAGCGTATATCGCACTTAAAAACACGCAATTCGCGTCTTTTTACACGTCCAGCGCACTTTGCCCCGCATCTTTCGCGATAGTCGCCGCATCCTTATACGAGATATTTGAGCCATATAAGGGGAAATCGAAGTCCTTCCCTTGCAATAACTCTTCAATCGTGCGAATTTGCACCGCCTCGACTTTCCTGCCTAAGCCGGATGGAGGCTGATAATATCCTGCCGCGAGTGCCGCATTTCTCATCGGCTGAGTCGGTGGCTCCAGCGAGATAAAGAAGCCCAATTGTGCCTTATTGGTCGTCATAACGCCGATCAGGTCACGGATTTGATTGGCAGTGACGTGTCCGCCTTTGACTTGGATCACCGCTTTTGAGGGCTTGGTTGGGTTATCTTGAAAATAGGCAATACCATCAATTCCCCCGTCGGCTCCTTTTTTCTCCTGTGGAATAGCAGGGACAAGCCCGACTGCCCACATCTCAAAATCTTTGTGACTACTGTCTTTATTGTAGAGCATTTTTGCTCCCGCGAGGTCGGTAGGCAGCCCCTCGACGATAAAATTGACGGTTGCGGGGTCGTCGGCGGAGACCAATTTCTGATTTTTGGCTCCAAAGGCGTCAAAAAGTCTTTTCTGGACAAGAGAGGTGGCAATCGGGGTGATGTCCATACCGATCCATTTCCTGCCAAGTTTTTGCGCGGCAACAACAGCGGTTCCACAGCCGCAAAAAGGGTCGAGAACGATGTCTCCTTCGTTGGACGAGGTGGCAACAATGCGCTCCAATA
>CAZPZP010000024.1:0-4206 GCA_964591025.1 uncultured Chthonomonadaceae bacterium | reverse complement strand
GGGTCGAGAACGATGTCTCCTTCGTTGGACGAGGTGGCAACAATGCGCTCCAATAAGGCTAAAGGTTTTTGCGTAGGGTATCCCAGGCGTTCTTTGGCTTGTGAATTGATAGGAAATATGTCTATCCATACATTTGTTATAGGAGTGCCTTCAGTATCGTCAAGATAACGCTTGACACGGGGCATTCCTGTGCTTGTGAATACTATTTTACCTTCTAATATGAAAGCGTCAATTTTATCTTGGGTATATGCCCAATGGCGTCCGGGAGGTGGTTCAATAACTTTTCCGTCAAAAGTTCGAGCCGGACCCGCTCCCGCTCCCGATGCTGACACTAACTGGTATCTTTTTCCTTCAGAATCGATTTGGGAGTAATGGCTTTTGATATATTCTTCTGAGTGTTTGGCACGAGGAGAGTTCCAGGTAAAATTGGTGTTGCTTTTGGTATAGTAGAAGATAATATCAGCGACATTGTTGTAGCAAACTGCTCCTCCGTGAGATGCAGAACGCTTCCATGTTATCTCATTACGGAAATTTCTCACTCCAAATAGGCAGTCGAGAATAAGTTTGAGATAATGGGAAGCAGTCGGGTCACAGTGGAGGTAGAGACTTCCTGTCGGTTTCAGGACGCGGTGCAGATGGTAGAGGCGAGGAGCCATCATGACAAGATATGCCATGACATCGTTCTCCCCGATGGCGTTCCTGAATCCCTGCATGAGTTCATAGACCTTTGGAACGGGACAAATGGTCGCAAAATCGTGCCATGCGGAAGCCGCACCTGCCCAATTCCACGTATCGCCGAACGCTTTGATCTGTGCGGGGCTTTCACTGCCGCTCTGTTCTTTGAACAAGACGTTATAATCGCGGTTCGAGTTAAAAGGAGGATCGAGATAGATCAGATCGACGCTGTTATCGGCAATATGATTTTTGAGCAATTCAAGGTTATCACCAAAATAGAGAGTGTTCATGATAGACATTTGGGATGAGATGTTAGGCACGAGGACACTGCCTTTTGCCTTGTCTGCTTTCGGGTGGAAGTTGTCGCACATCTTATTATTCTCGCTATCCTCTCGGAAATCCTGCTGCCTTTACCTCACCCCCCAACCCCCTCTCCTCGCCGTTCGTTCCTCACTATGAGAGGGGGAGTCTCTGCATTGGGGATTGTACTCCCCTCTCCTCCGAACTTGTTCGGGAAGCAGGAGAGGGGTAGGGGGTGAGGTAATCTCTATTTCCCAAGCGCGTCTGCCGCCTCCTTCGCCGCTTTTCGCACTTCCTCCGACTTGCCGTTTGTCGCCGTCTCCTGCAAAACCGGAAGAGCCGCCTTGTCCTTCCGACTTTGCAACGCACGCACCGCCGCCACCTGCAACGCTATCGGAGAGTCACCCTTGACCATTGCCTCCAACGTCGGGCGTATGGATTCCGATTTCAGCGCAACTTCTCCCAATGCGGTCACAGCGGCACTCCGAACGGTCAGCGAGCGTGCCTTATCTGTCGCCTCGATCAATGCCGAGACCGTCGCGTCGGACTTACTTTCGCGCAATATCGCAACCGCTCGAAGCGCGAGCCGATCCCGCAAAGATTTCGACCCGATCTGATGCCTGAAAACGGGCAGATTGTTTACCGTATCCCACTTCCCGACAACCCGCATCGCCGCCTCGACAACCCGATACATCTCCTTGTCGCTTTTCGCAATCTCAATCAATAGGGAAAGGTCATCGTCATTGCGCGGCAGCCGCCCCAACGCCTCGATAGCCGCAACCCGTCTTTCAATACCCTTGCCGCGTATCTCGTCACGATAGACAGGGCGCAATGCCTCCTTATCGGTTTTGCCGAGATACCCAAGCAACGCCTCGCCTCCAATATCGCCCTCTTTTTTCAGGGCTTCGACAAACACGGCGACATATTCATCGGTCATTCCCTTGCCCGCGAGACGCTTTGCCGCATCTTTTCTGTCCGTGATATTCATACCGCCAAGCAGGATCGCCGGAAGTTCCTCATCGGCGGACTCAGTGACAAGCTCGCCGACGATATTGTTCTCCGGGTCAACCAAAACGGCGTCCGGTTTGGTGGCAGCAGTGAACTTGAAGGTCTCTTCCGCCTTCTCGGAACGCATACGGTAAAGTTCGCGCTGTACCGAGCCGCCCCCGCCGCGTTTCAGGACAGCAATCTCTATCGGCAGGTCATAGATAGGCGTCCCGTTGCTCGTATCCTGTGTCTGCTTGACAGTGACAGAAACCATCTGCGTCCCCGCGTCATAACTCCACGCGGTTTCAATCTTTGGATGCCCCGCTGTATAGACCCATTGCTCGAAAAACTTGTCCATATTGCGCCCTGTCGCCTCCCGAATGGCGCGACTGAGGTCTCCCGATGTGACAGTTTGGTACATATGTTTCTTGAGATAGTATCCGATGGCGCGAAAGAACTCCGTGTCGCCCAATTCCTTCCTCAACAGGTGCAAAATGACGCTTCCCTTTTGATACGAATACGCATCGAACAATCCTGCTTCGTTCGCGTAGGAATTGGTGGACAAAGCGCGGCGATAACTCCGTTCAACTTGCATTGCGGCGCGGACATTGCCATTCCTTTCCTCATCATAAGCGTCCTTGCCGTCTGCAAATTCGGTATAGAACATCTGAAAGAACGTCGCGAATCCTTCATTGAGCCAAATGTCTCCCCAATCGTCGCACGTGACCAGATCACCGAACCACTGGTGTGCCAATTCGTGCGAATTGAGTCCCTGCATTTGTCTGCCGGAGCGTATATCGGTCAGTGCGCCTTCCATAAGGGTTGTCGCGCTGACATTTTCCATGCCCCCGTTGAAGCCAAAGACAGCATTTTGGGCATACTTTTGCCATGGATACTTCACCCCAAGCGTATCGGAGAACAGCGTCAACATTTTTGGCGTATCCGAGAACGATGCTTCGATCAGGTCGCCCTTGCCCTTTGGAACGGCGTAAATGAGAGGCACACCGCGCCAATTGTCTCGCTTAACGTCCATCTCGCCGCCCACAAGGGAAAGCAGATACGTCGAATGGGGCTGATCCATCTTCCACCGATACGTTTTTGTCTTATTCTTACGGTTGGAAGTCGTCGCGCCCTCCTTGCCGTTCCCAATGACCGTCCAGATTTCAGGAACCGTGACAATGGTCTCCGAAGTGGTTTTATCGTTGGGCGCATCATAGAGCGGGAGCCATTTGCTGTTGCCCGTTGTCTCTCCCTGCGTCCAAAAACTCGGCATATAGTCGGGTCGGCGGGCTGTCGGGGCAATCCACGTCAGCCCCTCGCTTCCATTAGGACCTCCCTGCTGCGGCGAATACGGCAACGCATAAATAATCTCCACAACGGTCACTTTGTCTCGCTCAAGGGCAATCGCGGGCTGTACACTGAGCAGATTGTTTTCATGAACAAAGCGATTTTCTATTCCATCAACGCGCACGGTCTGGATTTTGAGGTTATTTCCGGCATCGAAGACGAGTGTTTTCACCTCATCGCGGAGTGGGGCAAGTGTATGCGTAACAATTCCTTTTGCGGATTTGTCTGCGGCGTTCACATCGAAGACTAATTTGAGATGGCGGAGGTCATAGTCACGAGCGCGGGCATATTTTCGGGTTGCGGGGACGGCATTTGCGCCTCTAAGCACACCTTGCGCGTGCAAACCATCATATGGAAAACCGCAAAGCAGTGCGGCGGCGGTCAAACCAAGAGTGAAACGGGACAACGGGCAACATTTTTTCAGCGTAATCAATCAATTATTCCTTCCCAAAATAAAAAGACGCCTGTCACGGCGGGACAGGCAGGACAAACACGGTATCAGACGGCACGGCGGAGGCAAAAGTTAGCGCGAAGAGATAAGCGGCTGGCATTCTCTGGCTATGCGTTCGGCATCGTGCGTTATTGTTTCTATTATATCGTATCGGGCAGGGATTCGCGCCGCTTCGTATCCTGTGAATCAGGGCAAGCGCATCTAAATTCAATTTGACAGCCGAAAAGTCTCTGACGATTAGGAGGGTCATCCACCCATTTCGGAAGACTTTTTTTGAGAGAGGGGCATTGGTCTCATCGTTGCGATTTGTTGGTAATCGTTGAATGGAATTTAGATGCGCTTGCCCTGAAAGTACTCTCTTGTTTTGTGCAAGAGGCGCGGGGATTTGGTATAATAGACCTCTTGCAAGAGTCCAGCAGAATAAATGTCTGCGTGCAGGTCTCGTT
>CAZPZP010000023.1:6252-16079 GCA_964591025.1 uncultured Chthonomonadaceae bacterium | reverse complement strand
AATGAACTTCTCGTGCTGGTGTCGTTCCGCCGTGCCTTGCCTCGCCACTCAATCCCAAACCATTACGGACACTCTCAATGAGGGATTTCGTCCGCAGGACGCCTGTTTTTTAGCAGGGTACGTTCCTGTACCCTGACAAAAGACCGCTGAGGGCGTTCCGCCGTGCGTCTTTCGGACGCGAAAGGCAGTATCCTGTTCTCTATTCCCTGCATTCTACCCGCAGATCGGGAACTCCGCACGCGCCAATGGTTCGCCATCGGTCAAACCGAGCGTGTTGGTGCAGACGTGATTCGGCGATTGATTGTACTTATAGCAGGTTCCGTCCGGCATGAAAATCATCACAAAGGCGCGGCGTTGGCGATCTGTCACATTTTCCGGTGTGATATGATAATTCAGGCAATGATGGAACATACACTCGCCTGCTTTTAATACCACTGGCTTTGCCCTGTCCGCTTGCCATGTTCGCGCTTCCGCATACAGGCTTGCAGGTTCGCCCTCTCCCATCGCAACGGGCGAGAGGTGAATGTCGTCACTGAGATCACAGCCAACTGGCTGAAAACGCGGATCGCGGTGACTGCCCGGAATGACGTGCATACAGCCGTTTTCGGGCGTCGCGTCATCAAGAGCCAGCCAGCAGGAGATCATGGTCGGGCGATCAAGGGGCCAAAAGTAAAAATCGTGGTGCATCGCAAACACTTTGTTTTCGCCCGGCGGCTTGGAGATCACCTGATCATGCCAGAGCCGAACCGTCTCCGTTTCCATGAGTTCGCGCACCGCCCCCGTGATTTTCGGATTGTCGAGGACTTCGCGAAATTCCGGCACGACCTTCCACATATTCACAAACTGATGGATCGCCAAATCGGCTTTGTCGCTGCCTTTGCGGGCGTGTCCAAAGCGAAATTCCGGCGGCAAATCGCCGTCATCTGTGCGTTCTTTCTCTTCTTGGATCGTGCGAGAAAGAGCGTTACGCAAGGTTTCGACCTGTTCCATTTCCAGAACTTTGCCGAATTTCAAGTAACCGTCGCGATAAAACGCCTCTTTTTGACTTTGCGTAAGGGTTGACATCACTTTACCTTCCTATCAATGCAAGAGCGCGTTCGCGCAAATTGGATACCGCGACGAGTTCTTCATCTGTCTTGGGAGTGCGTCCGATCCATTCTGTCATCTCACGAAGCATTAGTCGTGTGTTTTGTTCGCGTAATTGGCTGGTTGCAGATGTTAAACCTTCGACCATCTCATTGAAAAACGTCTCATTATCAATTGTGTCTTCGTCATGAGTATCCTCGCAGGATACCAGTTCACCCTTTACCATGTCTGCCGCTCCCTCTGCCGCTTCAATAAGTCACGCTCGACTCTCACTTGCTCTGTAAAATCTTCTGCTAATTGCTTGACAACGGCTCTCTGTGCAGGGGTGAGGTCGGGAATATTCTTATTGTATCCGCGAATTAGCAAAATAAGTTCGTACTGTTCTATAAAAAGATAGATAATCCGCACTCCACCCCTCTGTCCTTTGCCTCGCGTTATGTCTCGATAACGAATTTTCCTGATGCCTCCTGAGTCCGGGATAACATCGCCTTTTCGGGGATTTTCGTTCAACAACGTCTGAAACGCACTATAATTGTTGTCAGTTCCAAAAAGGTCTGGTATCTGTCTGGTAAATGCTGCCTCTTCGCGAAAGTCAAATCGTATCACAATTGCTGCCTATCACGGATAGGTTGTGACAATGTCCGCCATATTATTACCGCCGACTTTGCGCTGCCCGCCATCGTCTATGCCGTTCTGACCAACGCTGTACAGAATAAAGCCTTTGCCTTCGACGCGATAAATCAACGGCTTGCCAGTAAACGGATCGGTGGTCATTTTGACATCGAATGCTTTCAGGTCTTTGGGAAATATGCCATTCTTGACACGCGATTTCAGCAGTTCGATTTTGAGCGTTCGCATTTGGCGCAGGGCATCAATTTGGACAATTCTATAACCCGATTGCGAAAACGTAGGAAAATTCTGTGCCGCCATAAGAAACCCTGCGGGATCGTTTTTGGCGTCGCGCTCCAATTGCTGTTCGACTTCTACCATTACCAGTGCTGACTTCAGCGTATCACCCTGCGTTTCATCCAAACGCTCGAAGACACGTCGCCATATTTTCAACTGATTCTTCTCATAGACGCTTGCCATCTTGGGATTCAGTTTCGGCAGATTCTCCTCCTCGGATACCTCGTCGTCCGTGCTGTATTCATCCTCTTTGTACGTGCCGTCTTTCATCTGTCCAATGGCGTACATCCCATACCAGACCTCACCGCGCAGGACAAATTTCAGAGTTGGCAATTCTCCGAAGGCTTTATTGACTTTTGCGGCGCGATTAAGAAAAGCCAAATCGTCGCCGTGCCGATTGACGAGATCATGCCACGCCCAATCCAAAATCGCTTCAATCGCCACCTGAACAAGCATCCCGATCAAAATGGAGTCCTGACCAAGATGACGCACCAAAGCCCCGCCGATTTCAATCTGCCGCAACGCCTCCAGAAGTTTCCCGTCGCGCTCCAAAACCTCCAATTTGACCCGCAGCAATCGCGCAAGCCGTCGCATATCGGCGTACTCCGGCATCAGCATGGCAGTGCCTTGCTCCCAAGGTCTGTGGAAATCGCAGTCGGGTTTTTGGGCGGCTTGCTCCATCAGAGCGAATTCCGGCGCAAGTAGAGCGACCAGTTTTCGAGCGGCGTCCATATTTGCTACTACAGTAGTGCGCCGTTGTCCGAAAATCGGTTTACCTTCTGTCAGCTGCTCCAAACGGGACAGTTCTTGCTTCTTCGAGGTAAAACCGGCGAAAATTTGCTGATAAATGGGGGCAGCATTGTCGGCATCGGGAACAGGAGGACTGCGCCGCATATCATTGGCAGTGAGGGGGAGTTTCTCGGCTTGTGCTGCTTTGCGTTCTATAGCCACCTCTGCCTCTGCCTGTCGCATTTTTGCCTTGACCGCCACAAGCCACAGCATCGGCAGCCCGACAAAGAGGGCGATAACAAAAATCACCGAGGCGATGACAGAAGATTTCAGCGAGCGAAAAGAATTCATAGCGAGCCTTCTTTATTCAAGGGCATCTTCCAAAATGGCGCGACGCCCCCGGTCTTCGACACAGCGCAGAATATCGGCAATCGTCACCTCTGCCAGATACTCCTTCATGGCGGACTCCGCACTGACGAAGACATCCGTAAGAGCGGCTTTGATATGCTTGCCGATACAGCAATTGGCATTCGGCTCCTGCGGGTGAAGCGCGAACGGCAAGCCGTTCTGAATCGCGTCATAAACTTGGCAGAGCGTGATCTTGTCGGGCGTATAAAGCAATCGCCAACCGCCTCTGTTTCCCGCGTGGGACTCCACAATACCCGCACGGCGCAATTCGCCCAAAACCCGCCGAATCACGACGGGATTGGTGCAGACACTTGCAGCGATAAAGTCGGAAGTGAGAAGGGCGTTACAGCGATTTGCCATTGCCGTCAGAATATGAAGGGCAACGGTATAGCGGCTATTCGTATTCATCGGAAACTCCTGTTCGTAACAGTAAGAGTTACGATTTTCCTTCTGCCGCAAGTTCCGTTTCGCATTTCAACCGCCTTAATTGGAAAGAAGGATCAAGAATTTCCTCTCGTTTGTATGGGTACATTCCGGGCGCACTCACTGCACATATAATCCAGCGCACCCAAAATGCCGTCCAAATCTTCGAGTCCATACTGAGCGGTCTCATAGACTTCACCCCTCAGCGTGAGTTTATAGAACTGCCATCCCTGCCCGTTGCTGACGATGCCATACACATCAATTTCGTGGCTCTCTTCGCGATTGCTTTGCTGACAGGCGACCATCTCCGCAACACATTGCGCCGCTCCTTGCTCAAAATCGTCCTTCTTCGCTTCCGCCACACACAGCAGAGGCGTCTCCAAATAGGCACGGCGCGGAGCCATGACATAATCCGCTACGCCGGTCAGCGTATCGGTTGTGATCGTCGCTGCCTTCCAAATCTTCAATTTTGGATGCAGCGGGACTGTCTCTGCGAGCAGCGCATCAATGAGCAGGGTTTTCGCCTGTTCCGACGATTTCAGATCAAAGGCTTCAAGGCGGCGCAGGTCTTCGATGAAAAAGTCACTGGGAGGGCGAGGCGACGCAGGAAGATGCCAGTGAATGAACTGCTCTGCCGGAATCAGTTTCATGGCTTCTTTGAGTGAAAGAGCGGAGTAGTTGAGTTTTTGCTTCGGCGTGCGCCGTGGTCTGCTCATTTTCACTCTCTTTCAGGCGGAATAGGCTTGGGGTTCCAATGCGCCGTCGGGATGTCGCTGAAGCGTGTAAAGTGATGCCTCTGCGCCCAGTATCGCCTCGAAGAATCGCGTGGTGTTGCGAACAAGGCGTTCCGGGAGTGCGCCTTGGAATGTCGCCGGATCGATATACATCACCACGACTTTGCCGCCGCTCGCTGTATAACGCTGCGCGACATCGGCGAGAGCAGTATCGGGATTGGAAGTCAGCACAATCAGCACCGTTCCTTGAGAAACCTGCGCGGCAACTTCGCTCAGGAGCGAGGTCACTCCCTGCGACGACTCGGCGTTGACACGCGCCAACGCTTCCAGCAATCGGAACAATTGATCCTGCCCGCCGCCTTGCTGTGCCACCATGCCGTAAATTTCGCGCATCAACGGTGTTTTGTCCAGACCTTCCGGCACAAACAAACGAAACTCCGCACTTTCCTGCACGGCTTGATAGGCGAGAGAGGCGGCGGCATTGACGGCATATTCGAAGGTTGTCGCTGTATCCTTCCCAATTTCCATGCCGCGCTCACAGTCCAGCACCAGTGCCACGCTTGTTGCTTGTGGCTCCTCAAACTCGATCACGCTGAGGCGTCCGGTGCGTGCCGTTTGCCGCCAGTGAATCCGTCGCAGGGGATCGCCCGGAGAATAGAGCCGCACGCCGTCCGGCTCGACACTGTTGCCGCGTATCGCCACCGAAACCATCTCCTGCCAGCCGAATCGCCCCGCACCCGCCACCGAAATCGTCTGCATCTGCTGCGGGGTAGGGTAGACAACAACCTCGCCCGACGCCGTGACCTTACGCGAAAACGCAAATACGCCGAGCGGATCAAGTGCCACGACATCGAACGTGGTTGTTGTGAAAACGCCGCGCTTGAGAAATTTCACCCGATGCGCGACACGAACCGAGTCGTTGGCGACGACGTTGAACAACGGTGGTTCGTCTGTTTCCAGTGTGATCCAAGCGGGCAGTTCATCATGGACGCTGAGGAAATAGCGTGTGACATTGGAGGCGTTTTTCGCGGTATAGACCAGCGTTCCCTCTTCGCCCTCCCAAGCCGTCGGTGTCGTTTCGCGCCCGAACTCCAACCCCCGCAATGCCATCCATCCCAGCCCATAGGAGACGCCCGGAAGCGTCAGCAGAATGGCAGCCATGTAATACAGGTGCGCTCCGTTCGCGACCCCCGCCACGGCAACCATACACAACGCCCCGAATGCCAACGTCACCCATTTGCTGAACTGCATTCCACTCTCCTTAATATCTCCGACGCATCAGGGAACCGCGACGGATCGCAGCACTTCTTCGATGCACGCCAACGCCGTCATGCCGCGAATTCTCTGCTCCGGGCGAACCATGATTCGGTGCGGCAGAACCACTCGCGCCATCTCCTTCACGTCGTCGGGCTTCACAAAAGTACGTCCTTCGAGAGCCGCCCGCGCTTGGCTGGTGTGCATCAGGTTTTGTGCGCCGCGTGTACTCGCTCCAAGCAGAACAGCGGGCAAGGTGCGGGTCGCCCCGACCACATCCACAATGTAGCCTTGTATCGCATCGTCCACATGAATTTCGCGGACGGCGGCTTGCATTTGCAAAATCTCGCTCGCCGTGACAACCGCAGGAACGTGATCGACGGGGCGCGTCTGTTTCTGCATATTGAGAATCTGAATCTCGGCGGCGCGATCCGGGTGTCCGATGCCGACGCGAGCCGCAAATCTGTCCAATTGGGCTTCGGGAAGCGGATAGGTTCCCGTCAATTCGATATTGTTCTGGGTCGCGATGACAAAAAACGGGGCGGGCAGAACGTGCGTCGTGCCGTCAATCGTGACTTGACGCTCTTCCATACATTCCAAAAGGGCGGCTTGCGTTTTGGGCGTTGTGCGGTTGATCTCGTCGGCAAGGACGATATTGGCGAACACGGGACCGGGACGCATCTCGAACTCGCCCGATTTCTGGTTATAGATGGAGGAGCCGGTAATATCGGAGGGCAGAAGGTCGGGAGTAAATTGAATGCGCTTGAAACTCAAACCGAGAGCGCGGGCGAGGGCTTTGGCGAGCGTGGTTTTCCCGACGCCCGGAATGTCTTCAATCAGCAAATGTCCATCGGCGAGAAGCACGGCGAGTGCCATTTCGACAACGTGCGTTTTGCCCATGACGGCGGTTTCAATCGCATTGATAATGGTACGTGCTTTAGGAGCGAATTCGTTCGGATTCAACAGGCAACCTCAAATCAAGAAAATGGTGGAGCATGACATTCTACGTATCAGCACGTCAAGAGTGCGCCCCATTATTCGCCAGAGCGAAAGGAGATTCCTGCG
The DNA here is from genome assembly GCA_964591025.1 of uncultured Chthonomonadaceae bacterium. Taxonomy (GTDB): domain Bacteria; phylum Armatimonadota; class Chthonomonadetes; order Chthonomonadales; family Chthonomonadaceae; genus CAZPZP01. Next base: position 9,474 of record CAZPZP010000023.1, on the reverse strand, counting down.
GGATTTTCTGAGCGAATCAAAGAGCAGACAGTTGTGGTTATCCGAGTAGAGATCACGCACCCGCCTGAAAACAGACGTCCTACGGACGGCGCAATTATGAGGTGTCAGTCTCCATTGAAAGTCTATTTTTATTGCGAGAAGGACGGCAGTCTCTCCTTTTTGCTCGCCAAACTCTCAATCGAACGTATCAACTTCCAAATGGTTCGTCCGTAGGACGTCTGTTTTTTAGGCGGGTACGTTCTTGTACCCGAACAATGCGGAACTTTTTCTTGATCTGCGCGAGGTTTTTCAGGCGGGTACGTGATCTCTACCCGGACTTGGTCTAAAATGGATTCGCCCCTTCTTCCCAAAATCGGAAAGAAGGGGCTTTCTGTTCCCTGACCCCTATTTCGCTTTGCGCGTCTCCGGCGTATGGATGACCGTCTGCTCGTTCGGAACCGAACTCATCGGCAGTTTCGGCTCACGCTTCGGCATCAACCCGATTTTGGTCAGCAACCCGCGAACCGGATCGTAATAATCGTCGGCGACCCGCTCTTTCAGAGGGATAATCGCGTTATCCGTAATTTTGATATGCTCAGGGCAAACCTCTGTGCAGCATTTCGTGATATTGCACATTCCAATGCCCGCCGCCCCGCGCAGCTGCTCCCGACGGTTCAAGTCGTCCATCGGGTGCATCTCCAACGCCGCTAATCGCACCATCTGACGCGGACCGAAAAATTCCTCTTTGCGGTCATGCTCCCGAATGACATGGCACACATCTTGGCAGAGGAAACACTCGATACACTTCCGAAACTCCTGCACTCGATCCACGTCGATCTGCATCATGCGAAACGCCCGACCCTGCTCTCCCTCTTTGACCTGTAACGGCGGAATTTTCGCTTGGACGCGATAGTTCCAAGAAACATCCGTCACCAAATCTTTCAGGAGCGGAAACGCCCGCATCGGCGTCACAATAATATCGCCCTCAATGTCATCCACACTGGTTTTGCACAACAGGCGCGGCTTGCCGTTGATCTCCGCACTGCACGACCCGCACTTTGCCGCCTTGCAGTTCCATCGGCACGCCAGCGTCGTATCCTGATTCTGCTGAATATCATGAATCGCATCCAAGACCACCATACCCGGCACATACTGCACCGTGTAGGGAACCAGTTCGCCCCCCATAATATCCCCGCGAAACACCTTTAGGTGAACCTTCCGATTCACATCTTGATTTGTCGTATTTCCGCTCATCGCTGTAACTCCCTCTACCTACCCAAACAACGCTTTCAACCGCTCCGGCATCTCTTCCAAAGGCTGTGCCTCGATAGACACTTGCTCGCCATTTTTCTTCGAGATCAAGTTATTTCTGCCCCAATACTCATCGTCTTTCGCCGGGAAATCCAAACGCCACTGCGCCCCCCGACTCTCTTTACGCTCCAGCGCACACCGCGTAATCACTTCCGACGTTTTCAGCATAAACCGAATATCGCGAGCCGCGTGCCAGCCCGGATTGAAGTACCGATCTCCATTGATGGCGATGTTTTCCGCTCGCCGCTGTAGGGTCAGAATCGTTTCGAGGCACTCCAATAGACCCTGCTCGGTTTTGGCGATCATGCACTTGGTCTGCATCACTTCCTGCAATTCCTTGTGAATGTGATACGGGTTTTCGCCGTTTTTGCTCTCAAGAGGAACAAGCAATACCTCGATCTCTTCTTCGATCTGCGCTTCGTCGAAGTGCGTGGGGAGAGAATGCGCCTTTGCAAACGCCGCCGCGCCCTCGCCCGCTCGCTTCCCGAACACGATAATATCCGAAAGAGAATTGCCGCCGAGACGATTGGCTCCGTGTAGACCCGCCGCCACTTCGCCCGCCGCAAACAGCCCTTCAACCGTTGTCGCACACGTTTCGGGTTCGACTTTCACGCCGCCCATCGTGTAGTGGATTGTCGGATAAATCTCCATCGGTTGCTTAGTAATGTCAATGCCGCCGAGTGCGTGAAACTGCTCATACATCGAAGGCAGTTTGCGCTTGATATACTCGGCTCCGCGATGCGTCACATCGAGGAAAACGCCGCCATGTTCACTGCCGCGCCCCGCTTCGACTTCCCGATAAATGGCACGCGCCACCACGTCACGCGGCAGCAATTCGGGCGGTCTGCGGTTGTTCTTTTTGTCTTCCAGCCATCGCAAACCTTCGGTCTCTTCCTCCGCGAACTGCCCTTTATAAAGTTCGGGCGTATATTCCGAGTTGAACATAAACCGCTCGCCCTTGTTGTTTTTCAGGAAGCCGCCTTCGCCGCGCACGCCTTCAGTGACGAGAATTCCGCGCATTCCGGGAGGATAAATCATGCCGGTCGGGTGAAACTGAATCATCTCCATATCGAGCAGTTCCGCTCCGGCGTGATATGCCATCATCAGCCCGTCGCCCGTTCCCTCCCAAGAGTTCGAGGTGAACTTGTACATTTTGCCCCAGCCGCCCGTTGCGAAAACAACAGCACGCGCCTTGAACGCCACGAACTTGCCCGATTCGCGATAGTAGCCGAACGCTCCGATGACACGCTCGCCGTCTTTGAGCAGACGAGTCAGGGTGACTTCCATGTGAGTGTGCATCCCGACTCCGACGGCTTTGTCCTGCAAGGTGCGAATCAACTCCAAGCCGGTGCGGTCTCCCACATGATTGAGTCGGCGGTATTTGTGACCGCCGAACGGACGCTGTGCGATTAAGCCTTCGGGCGTGCGATCAAAGACCGCCCCGTATTGTTCCAGTTCGAGAACGCGCTCAGGGGCTTCTTTGGCGAAAATCTCCGCGGTACGCCAGTTGTTGAGAAAGCCGCCGCCCTTGAGTGTGTCCACAAAGTGGGTCTGCCAGCCGTCGCCCTCTGCCGAGCCGTCGGGGTTTCTCATGTTGTTGAGAGCCGCCGCGACGCCTCCCTCCGCCATGACGGTATGCGCCTTGCCGAGAAGCGACTTGCAGACCATGCCGACTGTACAGCCCGCTTCACGAGCAGCAATCGCGGCACGCAGCCCTGCGCCCCCCGCGCCGACAATCAATACATCGTATTCGAATGTTTCGTAAGTTTCCATTTTTAAGAACCTTGATACGTGATAATCAAACCACCCCCCAACCCCCTCCTTCCATAGGAGGGGGAGTCAACACATCTGTCTGATGCAACCGTTGCCTCTGTCTGCCCATAGGAGGGGGAGTCAATACACTTGTCTAATGCAACCGTTGCCTCTGTCTGC
>CAZPZP010000023.1:0-6152 GCA_964591025.1 uncultured Chthonomonadaceae bacterium | reverse complement strand
GGAAAGTGTCAATGAGTTTTGAACTCCCTCTCCTTGCGAAGGAAAGTGTCAATGACAGGTATTGACTCCCTCCCCTTACGGAAGGGGAGGGTTGGGGAGGGGTTAAGGCGTCAACAGAATATTCGCGTCGGGTATCGCTCCGGTACAGACAAAACGAATATACACATCGGCAAGCCCAACAGAAATCAGACTGAACCAGAAGAAAAAGCCGTGTCGCTGGTTGAGCCATGAGACTTTCTCCCAGAGTTTGTGTCGGAATGTCTCTGTCGAGAACCGATCTACGACGCCGCCGATAAGATGTCGGAACGAATGGCACGATGCGACGTAACCAGACAATGCAATCGTGTCGAGCGCAATCACCAGCGTTCCGATGCCGATGCCGATGCGCGTGCGTCCATTGTCGGAGAACATAAAGCCCTCGAAGAAGTGGAGCCAATGGAACGCCACGAAAATCATAATAAAGTATAGCGTATAGCGGTGCAAGTTCTGCAAGTACAACGGAAATTCGCGTTCGCCCGTATAATTGGAGCGTGCAAGAACTTCACGCGCCGCACAGCCCGGAGGCGAACCCGCCACGCGGTAATAGGTGCGCCGACAGAAATAGCAGGTAAATCGGAAACTGCCCGGAAACGCCAGCAGGAACAGAGCGGGCGAGAGATTGAACGGCAGATTAAACCAGTTTTGGAGCGGCGGCGAATAGAACGGCGAGAGATAGTGCGGCACGATTCCGTTCGCGAACACAGTCCCCGAACTTACAGCCGAACCCAGCGGAAGTATATTCGCAGTCGCCATTGCCGCCATCCGCGTTGTGCTGTAAAAATTATTCTCGAAGGCGCGAAAGGTTCCATAGACCAAGAAACCAAGGATAACGACGATGAACAGGACACGTTCCGCATTCCATTGTTTATACCAAGTCACAAGTGGAACGGGCGTATCCGGTGTCGCGTGTTTGGGAGCAAAATTAACAGCCATAAATTCTCAATCCAATCAAACCCCGCAGGGCGTATTCTTATTCAATTATACGTACAGGACAGCCTAAAATTCGGCAAAGTCACGCAAAATACATCAGCATATAATGATATGGCGCAAGGCAGGCAAACAAAAAGCCCCTTCTTCGTGTCTCGAAGAAGGGACGATACGGAATGAACCGTCAAACCTTAGCGTGAGCTAATGCCGGGAATGAAACAACCATCGGTTCCTTCAGTCGATTGTACAGAGAAACCACCTGCGGGTATAACTTCAGTAGTCGCTGTTGTACCATCTCCATTTGAATCGCATGGGTTCCCTGGAGCCTCAGTTGCGTTAAGAGTAATAGTATAGATACGTGTTCCAGGACCATTAACGGTAGGTCCACCTAAATCTGGCGCAAGATCAGCAATAACGCTTGTATAGTTGCCGCTTTGCAATTTATGGGATTGGTTGGCGTTGGCGATAGTCTGCATATTGGCGCGGGCTGCACCTTTTTCCGAGTTGCGGATTGCACCCAAGTAGAGGGGCAGAGCAACCGCCATCAAGATGGCGAGAATCAGGACGACAACCAACAATTCGACGAGTGTGAAGGCACGATTTGCCTTGCGAGTTTGAAGACGATGCATTTGGGACAGACCCCTTTCTGACAACAGAAGATACGTTTTTTTGGGAGAGATGCTGGGTAAACACCAGCTGCAGCGTCCATGCTGAAATTCTCGCGCAGAAAGCGGCACTACGCCCCTACGAACTTTTTTCTTCAGCGATTATGAACACTCAGATTATAACAACGAAAGGGCAGTGAAGACAATGGGAGAAGTCGCCTTTTCTTGCACACCTTTTCGCAGAGTCACCTGCAAAATCCAACATTATTGCGGCGGTAATGTTACCATTCCAACTGCGGGTTTGCACAGTCGCGCTTCCATATATCCCGAATAATTTGACTGCACATCTTGCCGGATTTGTTCCAGTGCCGGGCAATGTGTGGGTGATCTGGCATGAACTCTGCACGTAGCATACCATGATAATCGGAAAATAAGGAACAAAAAATGAGTGCTACTGACAAAAAAAATGTTTTTAGAATAATTTTAGTAATAATTTGCGTTTTTGTTCTCATCGGGCAAACAAGGCAAGCGATTGCGGACAAAGCGGGCGACCTACGCCGCGAGCAACTCGCCAGAGTGAAACGTATCGCTGTTTTGCCGCTATTCTTCGGTTCTGAAACACTGCGCGAAGCGAAACTGAACGCACCCAAACTTGCCACGAAACAAGACAAACCTGATAAGAATGATAAAAACGAGAGACAGGAATTTCAGTACAGCTTAGAAACATTTCGCGCCCATCTGAAAAAAATGGAGGCACGCGCCAACGAACGTCTGCCGGAACGAATCGCAGAACGCACGGCGTTCAAGGTTATTCCCGCAAAAGAGCAAGCCGAAGCCCTCAAATCCGCCGAGATATTGCCGTATGAACTCTTCCAAAACGACGGGCTGATGAAGGGAACTAAGTTTCCGCTTCCCGATAGCGATACGATCAAAAAACTCGCCAAATCTCTCAAGGCAGACGCCCTGCTTATCGGCATTATGGAGGAGCCACGTCGAGAAAATGGGGGATTGAGTTTCCCCTTCTCTTTTACCATTCCACACGTCAGTTCACGGATTATCTATTATGTGTTCCTGCCGGACGGCACCGAGAGTTTCCGCTATACCATTGATGCAGCGCGTCCTCTCAGTCGTATCGGAACGCGAGATTATAGTCTGGTGGACTGGTACGAGACGGTAGACCAGAATATCGAAAATCTTCTCGACGAATTTGTGCGGTATACTCCCTCGAAATAGGGAACAGGACAATGCAGTTCGGTTCTCCTCGAACTGAGAGAAGAGGTGAGTGATGCAGAGCGATACAGTGGTTGAACAGGTTTTGGAGAGCAGTAAATATCGTATGCTTTGCCCGCAGGTGATTCGGCGCGTGGCAGAACGGGAAATTGCCCGCAATCTCTCGCTCAAGGAAGCGGTCAAGGCGACAAAAAACACGCTCCATCAAATTGCGGGGGCATATCTCGAAGGCAAACCCCGCTATGACCAATGGCTGATGCAAGCCAGCGACGCATTGAATCGCGACACAATGGAGGCAGAGCGTCCTGTCCTTGCGCGTGAATGGATGCGGCATCATGCGTCTACGGCAGAACGCTTGCCTTTCGTCGAAGAATTTTATCGCACTCTCTTCGCGGAAGTTGGTTCGCCTGTTTCCTCTGTTCTCGATGTTGCCTGTGGACTGAACCCGCTCGCCCTGCCCTCCATGCCGCTTCCACTGTCTACATTTTACTCCGCGTATGATATTTTCGCGGATCAAGCCGGATTTCTCACGTGCTGGTTTGTTCTTTCAGGAAGACAAGGCGTCGCCGAAGTCCGCGATGTGATCTCCGACCCTCCGACAGAATCCGCCGATGTCGCCCTTGTCCTCAAACTGCTTCCTGTCTTGGAACAATGGGACAAGAACGCCGGTATCGCCTTGCTTCGCGCCCTGAATTGCCCCGTTTTGATCGTTTCTTTCCCTACAAAGTCGCTTTCCGGCAAGGGCAATAAAGGCATGGCAGACAACTATGCCGCCCGCTTCCTCGCTCAAATCGAACTGGAAGGCTGGCACTCCGTTCGCTTCGATTTTCCGAATGAACTGGCGTTCGTTGTGCGGAAGTAAACCACAGGGGACACGGGGAACACAGGGACAATTCACAACAAAGAAGTGACCGGGGGTTGAAAACCCCCGTCTGTATAGCCTGCGGCTAACCGTCCTTCGGACGGCACAACCTTCCAACTGTATCGCGCCCGAAGGACGCTTGGCGGAACGCCATCGTGCCGGGTATTTAAAATGCCCGCACAAGAGGCAAACTCTCAGCAACGAGATTTGGACAGCAACATTGCTTTTCGTGTCTTTTTCGTGTTCTTTCGTGGATCAAGGCATTGGTTTTTTCTCCCCCGTGTCCCCTGTGGTTCTCTCTCCTCTTCTCCAGAAAGGGGTACAATGGAAACAGGAGAAAATGAAGATTATGATTGATATCGAGTATGTGAAGGAAGTTGCGGTTGAAGCGGGGAAGCGGGCGTTGGCGATGTACAGCACGATGCAGACCGAATTCAAGGCTGACAGTTCGTATGTGACCAACATTGACCGCGCCACCGAGCAATTTATTCGCGAACGCTTGGAACTGAAATACCCCGATTTTGCGTTTTTGGGCGAAGAATATGGGAGGCATGGCGACAAAAACGCGCCGCTTTGGGCTGTTGACCCGATTGACGGCACAACCAATATGGTGTTCGGGATTCCGGTTTGGGGCGTCTCCATCGGGCTGGTTGTGGAGGGCGTTTCGGTGGCGGGTGTGTTTTATATGCCGCGTACCTCCGAACTGTTTTGGGGAGAGCGCGGCAAAGGGTCATTTTGTGACGGCGTTCGGCTGCAAGCCATAGGACGCGACGGAATTCATCTTGAAGATACGCTTGGCTTCACCAGTGCCGCTCTCAAACATCTCGACACGAAGCGATTGACGGGACGTTTGCGCTGTTTGGGAAGTATCGCCGCCGACATTGCCTATACCGCACGCGGAACCATGACGTGCCTGATCGGAATGCACGAAGGGGCTTATGATATGGCGGCGACCCTGTGCATCGCCCACGAAGCCGGCTGCATCGCCGAATATCTTACAGGCGAACCGCTCGACATGAACACCATTCTCAAAGACGGCAAAACGCTCGCGCCCTTCGTTATCGCCCCTCCTCAAACCGTGCAGATGGTTCGCGAACTACTGCAAGACTGAACAGAAATCGCTCCCCTCTCCTGTAAGGAGAGGGGTTGGGGGTGAGGTCAATGTGGGAAGTCGAACAAGCACGCGAATATATTCTCTCTCGTGCATTGCCGCTCGAAAGCGAGCGCGTTTTCTTGTCGGCGGAGCGCGGGCGCGTCCTTGCAGAAGAGATTTTTGCACCGATCAACGTCCCGCCCTTTACCAATTCTGCCGTTGATGGTTACGCGATTATTGCCTCCGACGTGCAGGGAGCAAATCCTGAAAACCCCGTTATACTGCGAGTTCTCGGCGAAGTTATGGCGGGAGAAGTGCCGACAATCCCCGTCGAGTCTGGTACTGCCATTCGCATCATGACGGGCGCACCAATGCCTGACGGCGCAGACGCCATGATCATGGTCGAGGACACTGAACTTCGCGACAACGATACCATTGCGATAGGCGCGATGGCGCGGAGCGGGCAGTATGTGCGTCGGGTTGGGGGAGACGTTTCCGTTGGGCAAAGCGTTCTCGGCAAAGGAACGGTTCTCAATGCCGCCGAACTCGGCGTCTTGGCGTCAACGGGCGTCTCACAGTTGAGCGTTTATCGCAAGCCTACGGTTGCCGTCATCACAACGGGCGATGAGGTGATAGATGTTCATAGCACGAAAACGCTTCCCCCCGGCAAAATCTGGGACAGTAACCGCTGGACTCTTTCCGCTCTGGTCGAAGAAGCGGGGGGCATTGTTCATTCTCTGATCCACATTCCCGATGATTACAACAAAACAAAAAACGCCTTTCAGCAATTTGCCGATGAAAAGTATGGAGTAGATGTGATTGTTACGGCGGGCGGCGTTTCTGTTGGGGATCGCGATGCTGTCAAGCCGGTTTTAGAAGAGTTGGGGGAATTGGAGTTGTGGCGCGTCGCCATGAAACCCGGCAAGCCGCTTGCCTTCGGACGTATTGGCAAATCGCTGTTTTTCGGCTTGCCCGGCAATCCTGTTTCCGCGATGGTCACGTTCGAGTTATTTGTGCGTCCCGTTCTCCAAAAAATGCAGGGCAAACCCAACTGGGATCGCCCCGTCGTTCAAGCCACTCTCACCGAATCCGTCGCGCATGAACCCGGAAGGCGCGAATATGTTCGCGCTGTCACGACACTCGAAAACGGAATTTGGAACGCCGCGCCCACCGGAACGCAAGCCTCCAATCGTCTCAGTTCGATGGTCGGCGCGAACTCCTTGCTTGTTCTTCCTGCCGACACATCAGATTATGCCGCCGGTTCCGTTGTGGATTGTCTATTGCTCATCTGAAAAGAATCCCCGCTCCCAAAGTTGGGGCGGGGAGAAAAAGCGACGACCTATACGTCACACAAATCTACGGCTTTTCGCAGGGAAGTCATGGGGTCTTTTTTGGG
>CAZPZP010000022.1:0-16124 GCA_964591025.1 uncultured Chthonomonadaceae bacterium | reverse complement strand
TACCGCCCCTTATCAAACGCTCCTGCGCCAGTCGCTACGGGTCGGAACACTCTTTTCCGAAGACATGGCGATGGGGAGTGTGGGCAACTGGCTCTTGCCTCAGATGCTCTCCGATCATGAGCAGCTCGTCGTCAAATATGGACCCCATCCGCCGGAGTACGTGGTCTTTGTACGAGACCTCAAGAGCGGAACGGTCACGTCTCTGGAACGTTTAGCCGCTCTCTTCAATCGCTCGTTCGCAGCAGACGAACGCCACGACGCGATATCGGTCTCCCCGGGTGGTCGCCATTTTCTGTGGTCAACTTATGCGGGAGTCCACTTAGCCACTCTCAATGGTCTCACCCACCATGACTGGCCGGGCGTTCGTGGCTGTCATTGGATAGGAGACAGCCAACACTGGTGCTCATGGGAAGAGAACCACAACTGTGAGGACGGCGTCTCAACCGTGCAGGCAATCCACCTCTATTCGGTGGACGGTTCACAGACACCTGTCAGGCAACTGCTGGCACCGGAGAGTCTGCTGCAACTTTCCTTTGGGAACTTCGGGTCCAACTATGTCATCACTCCCACCCATTTGCTGGCGACCAACTGGGATTCTTCGCGGTGGCGCAGGGATGAGGGTGCTATCGAGATCGCTCATCTTGGCTATGAACCCGGAGACTCCGCCGTGTATGAAGCAGAGCTCCCCGAAGGTATGACCGTAATTGCCATGTCCTTTGCTCCTCAAGGCGAGGCAATTGCTTGGGTCATGACGGATCAGAAGATGGACACTTCGATCCCCGCGGACACCCTGCCGGAGAACCGGGAATGTGACTACGCGCTGATGATCAGCGATGCCACTGGCAAGGCGATGCGCCAAATTGGCAGCATCCGTTCCACGCTCTATCCTCCAGGAATGGAAGACCCTGCCTATTTCATCAAGAGTTACGCCAACTATTGGGGAGGGACGACATGGCGTCCCAGTCATTTCTACTGGCTGCCCGATAGTCAGCGGCTGAGTTTCACTTATGACAAAGCACTCTGGCTGGTTGCGACGGAAACAAACGAGGAAGCAGAGTAACCCTCCGTTCTCTTGGGTTGACGTTTAGACAAAATTGAGCATCGAATCAGAATTTGGTGACGCTCCAATAAGCGTCAATGAGATTGAGAAGTGCTTCTCAATCTCATTCCCAGTCTCTTGGGCTACAACTCGAAGCACGAAAAGGCATAATTTAGTCTAAACGTGAATCTTGGGAGCACAGGAGAGGGAACAGGTGCCTCTCTGACAGGAAATCTCTATGAGTGACTACCTCATGATTTCGGCGATAGAAATGTTCGTGGGCTTGATGCTGCTGGTGTGTCCGCTTCTGGTTTTGACGCGTCTTCCCCAGTGGCTGGGCAAACCGGAGGTGATCCGGGTGATCTTCGTGGTCGTCGGGTTGATCACAGGCATTGGAGGTTTACTCGCCTGCTGGAATACTTTGCAGAAGGAGGGAGTGCTTGTCCTCTTCCGGGGAAGCATCGAGTTGCTGCTCACGGGGCATTTCCTGATGGTTTGCCCCAAGGAAATGCTCGGAGGACTATGCCAGGCGTTGGAGCGAAGGCTCGCGGGGTTGGAGCAAGGGATATATTGGTCCAGCAATCGCAATGATAATCGGGTTTCTACTGCTCGCGATTGGCTGCATCACTTATTCGAATGGACCGTCCTCCTTTCATTGAGGATAAGGACAAACGATACTCCGTGATGGAACCGTCATCATTTGCGCCAAGAGGCACAGAGACTTGTTTCATCCTTCTGCAGACTTTCGTTAGATGCTGCAAACCATTTTTTCAATCTCGACTTAACGTATCGAATTCGTTAGGAATTCGCCCAAATCTAAGTACCGATAAAGAAAGGTTATCGGTACTTAGATTTGGGGGGAACCCTAACGAATTCGATACGTTAAGTCGAGATTGAAAAATTCAGGAAGCGAACAGCGTTTGAAGCGTCACTGCTCTCATTACGCAGGATGATCAGGGTCATCATTCTGGGTATACTTCATTGAGACAGTCCAGAGCGGACAGTCCCACGTCACCGTCGTGTCAGGAGACTGATCACCATGTCGTTACTCGAATCGCAGGTTCGCGCCTATCAGACCGACGGTTATCTCTCCGGTTTGCGCGTCGTCACGGAAGTGGAAGCAGTGAGCATTCGGCAACAGTTCGATGCGCTGGAGGAGCGTGAAGGGCGTGAGCAGACTCGCATCGGACTGGTCGACCGGCACTTCGAGGAGCCGTTTATCTGGACACTGGCCACGCACCCTCCCCTTCTGGAAGTGGTGGAGAGCTTCCTCGGTCCCAATCTGGGGTTATTTGCCCTATGAACCGAAAAGGGGTAGCAGCACGGAAATCTATTGACAAAAGTCATGGAAAACATTAATTCGCCACGTTTTCGTGACAAATCGCGCTGTTTTGTATCCGTTAGTATTTTTCGTGAAGAAGGTCATGCCGACAGGGTGAGGAAATCCGAAACACCTTCGCTGAACCTCAAGAGCGACGAAAAACAGGTGATTTCCGGCAGAGCAAAGAGCAGGGAAACGCCCAGCTATACCTTTCCGGTGCGTTGGGCAAATAACCTCACTCTGTGGTAGTAAAATGCAGGAATCGTTGTCGGATACCTATAAGCCCTGACTATTTTTCGATTTGTATAAAAATTGGGACTTTGATTATCGTGCCGCGTGCATTCTGGAAGGACAGTGTGGATTGCTGTTTCCCCAAAGGAGTATTTGGCTGGATGGTCATTTCTACGGTGATAACAAATCCTTGCGCGGTCGAACGCGGCTGGGCAGCATCAGACAGAGTTGCTTTGACCCACGATGGTACAGAGACGACACGCAAACCTTCAAGATCGGTCCTCGCAGCAGCGAAAATTAACAGTCGGCGCGTGGCAGATTGTCCCTGAACAACGGAACCGAAGGCAAGGCTTTCGGGCAGACAGCGTAATCCTGCTTTAATGTCCGTTGTGATTGGCAGAGTCGGAGCCAGCTTCTGCCACAATGAATGGCTGTCTTTTTCGGCTAGAGTGGTGTTCTGAGGCGTGAGAGAAAGTGCCGCTGTCTGAAATCCTGAGAGTGCATTCGTTTTGTATGTGACACGATAGACGGCTTCGACCCAACTGCGCCCTTTCTCCGTGAGGCGGCGCGGCGTCCCAACTGTCTCCGCCTCGAATGCTCCTTTGCCGCCAGTGAGCGGCGGGATTGTCCCCGTACCAACCAACCGGGCATCGGCACGTACAGTGACGTTTTGACTCTCTCCTACTTGCCGAAAGGTCAGCACAGCAGGTTGGAATTGCACCGGCGGTTCCATCTGAAAGGACATCTCCATAGCGGCAAGCGGTGCGACTTGCCCGCGACTGTGCGCCCATGCCGAGACACGCTTCTCCTTGCCCGCCGCTCGTGAGACACTGACCGAAAGCCGCACATCGACCTGCTCACCGGGAGCCAGAACCGTTTGCGGAACTGTCTGCCCGTTTTTGAGAATAACCGAACTTTGACACCCGCAGGAAGTGCGGATCGCGTCCAGAGCGACAGGCGTACCCGTTTCGTTTTTGAGCGTGAAAGTGCGTTCGACACGCTGCATTTGTAGCAGGTCAATCTGTCCGCACTCGTACTTGCCACTATCGGGTGCAGTCTGCTTCATGCCCTCCCGTGGGATAACGGTCAGGCGCACAGCTTTGGGAGCAACGGAGGTCGTTTTGTCCTGCGGCGTTGAAGGCGTGTTTTGAGGAGACTCCGCCCTGATGGTTGTGCCGCCCGACAGAGAGAACAAGAGGGTGAGCAAGAATGAAAGTTTCATGGCGTTATTTCCTGCGTGGAACCATCGCCGGTTTTCTGATTGGTGCGAAGGCAACGTCTACGGATTTCAACAAGATTTGCGGGGTGATCGCGGGCTTTTCGCCGTGATTCTCCGGGCTGATCCATTGCACTTTACTGTCCATGTCCCAAACAAAGGCACGCGGACAGGGCATTGCGTCGTATCGAAGTGCCGCTTTCATGTCAGGATCGAGGGCATAGCGAATATGACTGCTCACAAGTCCTGTTTCGGCTTGAAAGCGAAGAACGGCGTCCGCATCACCTGCAAACACGATCAGTCGTTGCAGCATCTTGTCCGGTTTGAGTTTCTGATTCTTGCTTTTCTGTTCCTGTTGCGCCCATAGTTTGGCGACTTCGTGACACGCTTCACAGGGACAGAAAAAAAACAGAGCAGTTTTGCGCGACTGAAGTGTTTTCCATTCGATAGGCGTGGCGTCGGCAAGGCGCAACTCTAAACGCGGCGCGGGCTTGCCGACCATAGGGAAACTCTCGGTCTCCCCGCTTTGCAGTGCCAAAATCAGCCCCATCACTGAGAGGATACCTATCATACGTTCTTCCGTTTGCGACGGACGCCGTATAATCCGGCAAAACCGCACGCCATGACTGCCCATGAAGCAGGGCTGGGAACAACAGCTACCCGAACAGAACTGGTGATATTGATCGGGGTTGGCGGCTCACCGAACTCTGCAGTAACAGTGTAGGTTGCTGTCAAGACGTTTTCCGGGGCATCGGGGACAACATCAAGATACAGGTTGTTCTCATAAAAATCGCCCGGAGAAAGAGAAGACGGCATCGCATTGAAAAAGTCGAGATCGTCCCAAACTAAATCGGTGCTGCCACCGCCAACGTTTCCGCTAGATCCCGTCAGAAAATAGGTGTCCGCTGTGTTGTTGACGAGCCTCCCGGTGAGCTGAAGGCGATCTCCGGGGCGAACAGAATTGTCCGCAGGCGTTAGGCTAAGATAGATTTGCGCTTGGAGCGCACTGCTCACGAAAAGCATTAGGGCAATAACAACGCCCCACCGTAATCCGTACTGTCGCATGGTTTCTTCTTTCTTCCTCAAAAATTCTCGATATGATTGTACTGCTTACGGCAAGATAATGCGGCGTGAGCCTGTGAAATTCCCTCCGTTGAAGGTTGCCTTCAGGCGGAGCGTGGCGTTCGCGCCGGGACTTCCCGCACCCGCCGGGAATGTCAGAATGACTGTTTTGGAACCGCCCGCCGGGATAGTATTGACCTGCGGCAAGGGATCAGTCAGCGTTGCTGTCGTATTGATCGTCGCACCCGTGACCAGGATGTTGTTGGCAGGAACCACGCCGATATTGGTGAGTTTGACCGTCGCCGTGATCTGTCCGTTGGCACGCCGCAGTTCGCTGACACCTGATAGCACCAAATTAGCACTGCCAATGACGACGATCTGCACTTTGGACAGTGCGCCGCCAAGAGCTGGATTACCGACTTGAACCGATGCCGAACCGGGCAGGGCGATCAGGGCGGCAGGAATGGCGGCACGCAGTTTTTGGGGCGACGTGTAGAACGTGACACGCGGCGTTCCGTTCCAAAATACGACGGAACTACTGGCAAATCCTTCGCCGATAATGTCAAGGAAGAAATCCGGGTCACCAGCGGCAACAAGACGCGGGCTGATGTCCTTGATAAAGGGCTTTCCAGTGTGAGTCTCCAACGGGAATATCAACGCCAGATTGTCCACGAAACTGGTGGCACGGTAGCCTGTCCAGGGCTGTAAGGCGATGCTGTCCGGATTGTCGGCGGGAAGACCAACCAATTTTTCCGTCTGCGTGCGGGCATCCCAATAGCGCACGATACTGTCGAGCCACTGCGGATTGCGTCCGTTGGCGGCGTCGGCGATACGAATGGTTTCCAGTCCATTGGTGACCAGCACTTCGTCCCAGTTCATGGCGAACAAATAAGGGTGTCCGAACTGCGTGATTCCGGTTTTGGGCAGTCCGAGATAGCGATCCGCAAAGTCGGTGCGGAAGCCGTCGAACTGGAACGGGTTGCCCGCCGCGTTTTGACTCAGCCAATAGCCCTCGCCGTTGAGCAAGCCGCCGAAGAGTGCGGGATTGCTCGCCTGATAGGTCACATCGGCTTGGGTCAGGGCGTCGAATCGCACGAGTCGCCCATCGAGATCGCCGCCGCTGAGATCGTCGGGTGTGAACAACACAGCAGGATCGGGATTGAGCGGAATGCCCGGCAACGCGAGTAAATTCTGCCCTGTCTGCACCAGTCCCAAAGGTGACATGAACGCATAGGCATTAAGTTCGTTCAGCCTGGTGACAATATCAATGGCGCGGCGCGGGCGTAGGATCGGGAAGGTGTTGTCGCCGATCTTCTCCATGCTGACGATGCCGGTGACCCGGACAAACGCATTGAGTTCAGGAGCCGTGACGCCGCTCGGCAGTTTGACAGTCACGGTTTTGCCACTGCCATCGGTCAGGGCGAACTGTTCAGCATTGCGTGCCGTGACCCTGCCCAGAATGCGCGACAGCAAGCCGATGGTGTTCAAGCCGCTGCCGCCTGTGACGCCGCGTTGCCCGCTTTGGTCGGTGGAGTTGTAGAAGAAATCACCGCTGTAGAGGGCGCGAGTATCCATACCAAGCGGGCGTGTGATCTGTGCGCCGGACGAAGTGACTGCCGTTGCCTCGATATAGCGTTCGCCGTTGGCATTGGTTCGCAGAATACCGGTGACGGTGACCTGCGTATTCTCATTGGGTAGATTGGGAACGACTTTGATTGCAGAACTGCGGTCACGGGCTTCGACGTAACTGCCGTCGGCAAACTTCGCCGTTGCGCCGCCGACAATCGCCACACGCAAACCGTTCGCCAATTTTTTCGCCGCGCCTACGGTGGCATCCAGCGGGGTGCGCTGTCCGTAGATCAGGGTGTACTGCCCCGTGCTGTCCTTGTCGAACAGATACAGGCGGGCTTGACGCTCTATCGGCTGTCCCACAAGACGTATCATTCGCAGGGTTGTCCACGCATTGCCCCAGCCGTTTTCATCGAGGCGAACGTCGGTTCCATCGGAGCGTAGCACACGCAACAGTTGGAAATTGCCGTCAGCAGGGTCGGGCAAGCGAATGAAGACATATCCACGCGGCGGGGAAGATAAGCGCAGTTGCACCGTGAGATTGGTAAGTGTCACGGGACCATCGGGAACAGTTGCATCAATTCGCCCTGTAACCGGCGCGGTTGTGCCATCGCTGTTCCATAATGTATCAGGAAGTTTATTCACATCGGGAATGTCGTTGGCGAGGAAGTCGGGACGCGAGTCATCGGCTTCCATCACGCGGACGGTATGTTCCAGTTCGTGAATGTCGGTGCGCTCGATCAGCGAAGTGCGTGGATTCCCCAAGCCGTCGAGATGCTCGAACGAGGCACTGTAGTCAATAAATTTGCCTTGCAGTGTCGAGGTCATCAGCCAGCGGGCAGTGGCGGTGCTTTGCGGCTCGATATTGCCCAAGTTGACATCCAGCGACGGCGCAATCGGCGATGTGTTGACCTGCGCTCCAATCAAACGGAAATCTATCAGCAAGCCCCGCTCATTCTCAATAATCTCAGGCTGTGATGAGGCAATTCTCATATTTCGCGCTGTGCCGTATCCGCGATTGAGAACCAGCAAGCCAAGGGAAAACGGCTCGGACGGCTCTACCACGTTCGGGGTGAACGGATCATCACTGTAAACATCACGCTGCCAGAAATAGTGCAGACTGAGGAACGGATCGGGTTTGACGGTGATCGGAGCCGGGAAAATCGGAATGGTCACTCGTTGCCCATCTTGCACATACGAAATCTCGCCGCCAATGAAATACTGTGTGTCGGTTTGTGGCGCGGCTTCACGAGCGGGCAGCATCGTCCAGACTGCTGTTCCTGTCTGTCCCGGATTAAGGCTTCCTGTTCCGCTGACATCCGAGATGTTGGTGACAACCGGATCGGAAATCCCGAAGCGATCATTGGACGTGATTTCTTCATTATCCCGAATGTCAAGCGTAACGCGCACATCGGTGATCGGTGTGCCGCCCGCTCCGTTCGCGATCTCAAGTGTCCCTTTGAATGCTGTGCGCGTTAAAGTCACGTCTTGAGTAAGCCGCAGTTTAACTTTCGCGCAGACTCCCTCGCTCGGATTGAGTATTTCTTGTCTTAAAACGTTAACTGCCTGAATTGCACCATCATAGATATTCTCGAACCCCGCAGGTAATAGTGTGTCAAGAGCAGTAGCATAATTCTGCCACTTTTCTTGCAGTATTGAAAGATCGATGAAATCAGTACTGCTTCCTACCGGAACTTGTATTATATCAAAAATGCCCTGCTCATAATAGTCTTTCGTCCTATTCCATCGATTTATGAATTTGACAATATCATTTTCGCTAAGATGCTGTGGACGAGGAAGAGCCAAAAGAATATCCTTTTCACCTATAGAGATCCTGCTGCCTTCATCGCTATCGGTATCAATCATCGAAAACAAATTTGGCAACCATTCTTCATTGATGCCATCTTCCGGTCCACTATCCAGCCAGATTTTATCTCCAAAGATCGCTTCATAGGCTTCCACATACTTTTCAATCAATTCGATCTGTCTTCTCAAAAATATCAAGGCTGGGTCTTCAGCTTGTATTCCAATACAAGCTTCTGAAATCTTTTTAATACATTTAAGCCATTTATATGTTTTGTAACCCCAACCAAAAGATGTCTTGCCCAATACAACTGCTCCACAATCATAAAGGGTCTTAACCGCTTTTAATCCACAATCGGCTGTATTTGGCCATGTAAAGCCATCACGTCTGATATTGCGTATACAGTCAAAACTGTTTTTGCCTGCGCTACCAGTACAACCTTTGAAAGAAACATATATACTCCATGTACACTCAAGGATAGCAACTATGCGGCGTTGGTTACATGGGTCACAAAGATCAAGACCTTGGTTATAAGACGGTGATGTGTTATTGGGAAGAACGATGCCACCTCCGCTTGAAACGGATGGCGGTGGCGGTTCAATAATTACTCGCCAACCGGGACATATTCCAGCACGTAATAGAAGAGGTACATTGAGACAGATCAGATAATCGCCACAGCGATAACAGGCACGAGCAGAGCCATAAATACCGCAAGAACTGCTTTGTATTCCTAAGCCTGACTTTGTGATCCTAACAGGTACTACGACAGAGGTACGAGCGGCAAGTGTACCGAGATTTTCAACTAATGGCTCTACGCGGTACTCTGGATCGCTCCCAAAAGAAATTTTAGTATCGTTGACAGCAATCAGTCCATGATTGGTAATAGTATAATAAACAATGGCTTGTCTGTTCGCATCAAAGGCGATTGTCTTGAGGTCAATGTCCATTGGGTCGACCGTGAGGACGGGAGCTGGGACGTTGGTCTCAAAGGTGGTGTCGAGCGTGACGCGGTAACGATCTTCGGTATCAACAGGCACGACGTTCCATGTGTAGGTGACGAACTGGCGCGGCAGGAAAGCATTTGCGATGCGTGTTTCGCCTGCAATTACTTGGACGGTGGAGCGGAACTCGCCATGAATCGCAGCCGTGCCGTGAACATTGTAGCGACCTTCGGGCAGATTGGGCAGAATTAGTGTGCCGTGATCCGGATCGGTGGTGTCGGCAAGAGAGCGGGTCTCGCCTTCTGCAACAACGGCTCCAGTCTGCGGGTTGGTCAGTTCAATGTGAACACCGGCGAGATTGGGACGCTCCGGCGTGAAGTAGGTAAATTCGTTCTGCCCGACGATCTTGAGTGTGCCTTTGCCGTCGGAAGTTAGCATGAAGCGATACGGCACATTCAGCCCGGCGAAGTTGGAGCCATTGACTGCCAGATTGCCCGTGTACGCGCCGAGTTCCATTGTAGCAGTCGGGCGCAGTTGCACCGTGACTTTGGTTTTCGCGCCGGGAGCCAGCGTGCCAACCGTGGGATTGGTGGCAAGCGAAATCCAGGGTTCGTTGGGAATGGCGACGCTGACACCCGTTGCGGCGACGGCTCCGGTGTTGGCGATCTCGAACTCCACAATGGCTTGGGTATTGGGATTCTGCTGAGTTGGGCGCACCATTCCGGCAGACAACGAACCGGGCGTGATCTCGATCTGCGGACGGCGTGGAATTACAGTGACGTTGAAAGTCGCTGTCGCTTCTTCGTCTCCTGCGGCGCGGAAATGGAGTTTTGGTGTAGAAGTCAGAACGGTTTCATCGGCAGCGGTGATCGTGTATTCGACTTCGCGAACGGTCAGGGAAGCGAGGCGCGTCGGCGGTGTGATGACGACGGTGACATTGGCGGGTGCGTCTTCCACTGTTGCGGTGATGTTGGTCATCTCCACGCTGTTCAGGTTGCCAAGTTCGATTTTGCCCGTTACCGGCACTCCCACTTTCAAGGTGTGCGGAATGATGTCGGGTGCGGCGATCAGATTGCTGACGTGCAGATACTCAACAGCCTCGGCAGTGGTATTGTTGTCCTCTGCCTCCTCCGTTACCTGTTCATCGGCATCGGTTTTGACGATCACATAGTAGGTTCCCGCCGGACGCAGCGGCATCTGCACCTCGCGGGTCTGAGTATAACTTTCCAGTTCCGGCAGGGCGTTGTTGGTGTCCACCGTCAGCAAGGGCGTGGCGGTGTTGTCGAGGGTTGGTGTTGTACCAAGATACAGACGATCTTTAAATATGCGCGGCGTATCACCCTGCCCAATGTTCTGCACTGTCCACGAGACCGAAATGCGCTCTAAGGGGCGCACCGGCTTGTTGGGAGAATCCGCCCCTGCCACTTTGGGAAGCCGCAAAGCCGTAACCTGCAAATCGGGCTTGAGAATGTCGGTCGTGGTGAAGGTGCGATCTTCGCCAATCACTTCGTTGCAACCGTCCGTGATGCGAATGCGATAGTGGTATTCGGTCTGCGGCGTCAGGTTGGGCAGAGTCACACGGTGTGCGCCGTCCTTGCGGTCATCGGGAACGCTACTGCCGTATGCTGTGGTCAGTCCATATTCGACGGAACCTGTCGTCGGCTTCTGCGTGTTCCACTCGACGATGGCGCGATAGTCACGCGGCATGACGCGGCTTGAGGTGAGTTCCGGTTGCCGCGAATCGACAAAGACGTTGCGAACTGCTGGAGTCGCATCCACATTGCCCGCCGCATCCTGCGCCCGAACTGCAACCGTATGCAAACCTTGCGCCAGTCCCGTTAAAGTATGTGAAGTGGTGCGGCTCCATGCCGACCACTCGCCCGTATCCAATCGGTGCTGAAATTGCAGTTGATTTGTCGGTGTGGCGTCGTCATTTCCGGTGTAGGTATAGGAAGCGCGATCCACACAGATCACTTCATCGTTTTCCGGTCCGTTAGTAAACGAGGTATTCGGCGGTGTCGTGTCTGCGGTTGTCGTGAATGTGAAGTCTGCCGAAACGCTTTCACGTCCGCACGCATCCTTGGACTTGACTCGATAGTGATAGGTCGTGCGCGGTATCAGACCTCGCAACTCCAAGCGGTGCGTCGTCACCAATGCCGGGTTGACTTCGGACGCGCCATAAGCCGTTGTCGTGCCGTATTCGACGGTGCTGTCGGCAGGGCGATCCGTAACCCAGCGAACCACGGCAGACGCGGCGGCAACCGAAGACGATTCCACGCCGGAGATTGTGGGCGCAACCAGCGACGTGCTGAAGGTGCGGCGATCAGGAGACGGATCGATGTTGCCGGAAAGGTCAATCGCCGAGACCTCGAAGCGATGCACGCCATCAGTTAAATTGGTCAGAGTGACTGTATTTTCCCGAATAGTACGCCATGCGCCGCCGTCCAGTCGCCAACGGAACTGCATATCCACAGGCGGAGTCGTGTTATCGGTGGCTGTGAACGCGAAAGTCGCTCGGTTGTCACAAAGAGTATTCCCATCGTTAGGACCGTTGGTAATGGTCGTAGTGGGCGCGACGGTATCCGGTTCAACCACTGTGACCGTGAAATCGCGCTGTGCCACATTGTCAATTGCATCGGCATCTGCGCCGCCCAAAATCGTGGCGGTTCCAGTGTAGGCTTGGCGCGGCGCATTGGCGGCAGCTTCGACCAGCAGAAACGGTTTGCTCGTGATCTGTTGTCCGGGCGCAATCGAGCCGGAAAAGTGGGTGTAGAATTCGGTCGGGTCGGCAGTGACGCGCTCACTGTCGAGGGTGATGCTGAGTTGATTGAGGAAAACTGCCTCGGTTCCGGTGTTTTTGACGGTGGCGCGGAAGAACGCCTTGCCCCCTTGCGGCACGTTGGCGGATTGCGGAATCAGCGTCAATTCGATGCCGTCTTCAAGGCGTGCCGATGCCTTGCCAAACCGTGCGCTGAACGCCGGAATGGACGCGGCAAAGGCAAATACCAAAAGCAGCCAGATATATCGAGAGCGCGTTGTCTTCATTTTCTACTGAACCCTCTTGTTCCCTATGGAACCGTGATGCGGCGCGATGCCGTGAGTGAGCGACTAGAACCGCTGAGAATGGTGACGGCAAAGACTTGCGCCCCTGCCGGAGTATTATTCGGAAATGTCAGTGAAATGGGAGCCGAAATACCGTTCGGTGCAATGTCCGGCAAGTTCATCGGCAAAGCAGGCGAATTATTAGTATTCACTCCCGCCAGTTTCGCCGCATTGATTTTCAGGCGCGTGGCTTGCAACGTGCCGATATTTTTGAGAGTGAACGTAACCGTAACGGCTCCATTGGCGGCGCGTGTTGCCGTCGCCGCAAGCAGTGCCAGTTGCGGCGTTCCGCCTATGACGAAGGGTTTGCCATTGGAAGTGCCGCCGCCGGGCGCGGGATTGCTCACCGTGACCATGTTTGTTTCAGGGCGTTCCATGTCACGGCGCGACATGGTGAATTGCAGCCGTGTTGGTGAGAGATAGATTGCCCTCATTGGACGCCCGCCCAATTCTACGTCCGACTGCGGAATGAAACCGCTTCCCGTTATGGTCACCATCAGTGAAGACGATCCGGCTGTGACGCCGCTTGGTGACAGGCTGGTAATGACAGGAACAGGATTGGCAACGGTGAATGTTTTCGGGTCGGAAATTCCCCCGCCCGGAGCCGGATTTTCCACCGTGATGGCGATCTCTGCGGCTTGGAGCAAATCGCTTGCCGGAACTGTTATCCGTACCTCTGTCACGGAAACAAATTGAGTTGTCCGCTCAACACCATTCCAGCGCACCGTTGAGCCATTGATGAAGCCTGTGCCGCGCAACGAGAGAGTAAACTGCGGACTGCCGCGTAAGACAGTCGTCGGACTGAGTGCGGTCAGGGTCGGTTGACGGTTGTTGATCAGAAACGGCAGAGCATTGGACTCGCCGCCGCCGGGCGCGGGCGTAAACACGGTGATTTGGGCGGTACCGGCAGTGGTCAGATACGAAGCCGGAACCGTCGCTTGTAGTTCCCCTGCCGAGACGAAAACCGTTTCCAGTGCAACCCCGTTCCAGCGAGCCACCGAGTTAGCGCGGAAGCGTGTGCCGGTCAATGTCAGCGTGATTGCGGCACTGCCTTCATAGACATCACCGGGACTGATGCTGTTGAGAACGGGAATCGGCTGCGCTTCGCCGATCTCCTTGACAAACGAAAAGCTCGACGTATTGCCGTTTTCTGTCGCTGTTGCTGTCAAAAATAAGCCGATGGGAGTTCCCGGCAGAGTGGCATTGAAGGTGCCAGTTCCGCCCGCCGAAGTCGTCACGGTCGCCGTGCCGAGATACTGTTCGCCTTCGCCCCAACCGGACGGATCAGGTTCGGCACTGAGAAAAAATTCGAGGGTGTAAACTGTATTAGCGCGTCCGAACACCGTTCCCGTGACCAAAGTCCGGGTCTCGTCGGACAGAGCGAGTGAGAGTATCGGCGGCTGAATGGAGCGGTTGGCTCCCGCCCCGTCACGCCCCTCCAGCCAAATCCCTAAGTCGCCGTTGTTGTAGATGCGGTTTTGACTGACTTGGACGAAATTGGGCTGCGCGGGCATTCCGGGTGCGCCGATAGCAACGCCCTGAACGCCGTTTTCCGTGATAAGATTGTCGCTCAGGGTTTGTCCGTTGCTCAACACAAAACAGCCGTGCCGAAAGTTGCCTCCAATATCGCAGGAGGAGATTTCGGTTCCGGTACTGCCAGAGGCGACGTACACCCCATCGGTCAAGTTGCCGCTGATGCTGTTGTTGTGGATACGAACATTTTGCGAGCCGTCCTCGACACGGATTCCTGCCCCGTTCCCTAATACAATGTTGTTCTCCACTCGACTCGCGGCTGCCATTTGGAAAGCGATTCCCGAACCGGCATTGCTGGTGATCAAGGAATTTGTGATGGAAACACCCGCGCCGCGCACAACGATCCCATTTTCGCCATTGGAGAGCGGCTCAAAAAATTCGCTGAGACCGACCATGCAGTGAACAATGGAGAGTCGCTGCGGTACAGGATTTTGTCCGGGCAGAATTTCGATACCATTCATGAAGTTGCCGGACACCGTGCAATCTTCAATCCGAGAAAGATACCCCGCAGAAGCCACGACGCCGATGCCGTTGCCGACAGCAAGCCCACCGGAAATATCGGTTCCAATGCGACTATCGCGAAGAGTGAACGCACTCTCGAACCCAAAGACACCAAAGCCATTGCCGGAGATCAGGCAGGACGTGATGGAAACGGAGTTAGCATAAGATTGAATTCCGTAGGCGTTGCCAAGGGCAACGGTTCCACCCACATCCGTGCCGAGATGACAACCAATGACCTGCGTTCTGACGGCACTGGAAGTGACAAAGATTCCGGCTTGTCCGCAGCGGTTGATCGTCAGTCCTTTGATAAAACAGTTGGGCGCGGCAATTTCCAGACCATTCGTCTGACTGCTGGGCGTAAATGAGCCGTCAATTTCGACCAGAGGGAACCCTGCCCTGCCGGGTTGTGTGGTTCCGTCAATGGTAACGGTCTCGGTAATAATTGGCAGCGGTTCCAGCGGCGTCAAGGTCGTGCCATACCACGGCAGATCGAAAACAATGGTATCCGCGCCGGGTCGTGCGTTGGCGGACAGCATGGCGTAACGCAGTGTGCCGATTCCTTCATCATCGGGATTAAATACAGTAAACGTATCGGCGTAGACTGCTTCTCCTCCGATAAGGAGAAGCAGCCATACGGTGGACAGAGCCAAGATTCGACGCAAACAGCGGTTCATTGAGCAAGCCTCCAAAGAGTGTCTGCGTGCGAGTTAGGGTGTGATTTGGAGGAACTGAGACCGTGAAAGTCCGTTCGCTCGTGCGGTGATCATCGCATTGATAGTTGAACCAACCTGCAACGTATCAATGAAGAAGATGCCGCTGGTGCTTCCTGCCGGAATGATGATCGTGGTTTCAGGCAGGGCATTGGAATTGTTGCTGAAGATCGTCACTGTGACAGGTGCATTTGGTATGCCGTCGAGCGTGACAATCCCGATTGCAGTTTCCCCGCCGACAACAATATTCGGCACTATCGCCAATCCGGTCACCGCGGGCGGGCGCACGGTCAGCGTAGTGATCGCCGAGTCTCCCAATGTTGCAGTCAGTATTACGGACTGGGGAGAACTCACACGTCCGGTTGGAATCTGGAACGAAGCACTGGTGCGTCCTGCCGGAACCCGCACAAAGGCAGGAACGGGAGCGACGCCCGGTTGTGCGCTGTTCAGAGCGACCAACACGCCGCCCGCCGGAGCCGGACCGGTAAGGGTGACAACGCCTATTGCAACGCCGCCATGAACAATGGAAGCGGGAGCCGCTTTGATAGTTCGGACAGTCACCGTGCCGGGATTGACGTAGAGAGTTGCCGTTTTGCGCTCTGCGAGATACTCGGCGCGAATACTGACAGCTTTAGACTGTGAGACGGTGCTTGTCGCAACGCTGAAATTGATTGTCGTGGTTCCGCCCGGAACAGTCAGCGTGGTTCCATTCGGAAAGGAGACCGCTGCGTCGGTGCTGGACAGGGTGACCGGCAGCCCGCCTGCTGGAGCAGCCACATTCAGCGTGAGCGTGCCGGTGACGGTTGCTCCACCGCGCACACTGATGGGATTCAGTCTCACCGAACCAAGCCACGGCTGAACCGTAATTGTTTGCGAACTGTTCTGATCCCACAGTCGCGCCGAAACGGTTGCAGTTCTCACCGCTGTCACCGAACCGGCGGTCATTGTAAAAGTCGCCGTTGTACTGCCCTCTGCAATGAACACACTTGTTGGAACAGAAACTGTTGCGCTATTGCTGGAACTGAGGGCGATACTCAATCCACCTTCGGGAGCCGGTCCCGACAAGGTTACCGATCCCGCCGCTGTCTGTCCGCT
>CAZPZP010000021.1:0-16126 GCA_964591025.1 uncultured Chthonomonadaceae bacterium | reverse complement strand
AGGCAAATTCACAGCAACGAGATTTGGACAGCAACAATGAATTCCTCCGCTGGGGGCGTTCCGCCGTGTCGTGCTTCGCACTCACAATGCAATTCAAGCGAACAGTACTTGCATTGCCCAATCACCCAATCACCCATCTGTGATCACGATCACACTTGTTCTGCTGTCTATGTCGCGTCACGTTTCGAGCTGAGGCTGTATCATAGGGTATCTTTCCAAACACGATTGAAGGAACGGAACTCATGATGCACA
The DNA here is from genome assembly GCA_964591025.1 of uncultured Chthonomonadaceae bacterium. Taxonomy (GTDB): domain Bacteria; phylum Armatimonadota; class Chthonomonadetes; order Chthonomonadales; family Chthonomonadaceae; genus CAZPZP01. The sequence goes on along the minus strand of CAZPZP010000021.1, from coordinate 15,874 downwards.
CCGAACTGCCCGCTTATCTCGAACCCGGCACATTAATCAACGCCCGCTATCGTATTCTCAGCAAACTCGGTCAAGGGAGTACGGGAGCCGTCTATCTCGCCGAGCATACGCAACTCAAAACGCTGCTGGCACTCAAAGCGGTCACGCCCTGCCCCGATGCAAATGGAAGTATCGAGAAGGCATTAGAGCAGTGTCGGCTTGAGGGCGAAATCCTGATGCCGCTCAATCACCCGCATTTGCCGCGAGTGTTCGATGCGTTTGCGGAGCAGGGACGATTCTTTTTGGCGATGGAGTATATTCGGGGCGTTTCGTTGTCTCAGCAACTGCGATTTTCGGGCGAGGAATTTCTGGATGTTTTCGATGTGGTAAATTGGGGCATTCAATTGGCGCAGGTTTTGGCGTATCTGCACGCGCAAAGCCCCGCGATCATTTTTCGGGACATCAAGCCTGCCAACATTATGCTGCAACCGGACGGCAGCATTCGCCTCATTGACTTTGGAATTGCGCGGCGATGTTTCGGCAAGGAACAAACTTCGGTGGAGCAAGTCGGCAGTGTCGGCTATTCGCCGCCGGAGCAGTATCGCCCGCAACCGCTCGATCCGCGTGCCGACAATTACGCGCTCGGAGCGACCCTGCACCATCTCATTACAGGGCGGCTACCCGCCGAGCGTCCGTTTGTGTTTCCACCCGCGCACATTCTCAACGCCAAAGTTCCCCCCGCACTGTCGGAGCTGCTCGATTGGTGCCTCGCCGTCGAACCGTCCGCCCGCCCTCAGAGCATGGAGCAGATTCAGACCGAATTAGAAGCGATTCGCGATATGATGCACGCAAACACGCTCACTCAAAAATTGCCCCTCCTCGAAGTGCCGCCCTCTGCCAGTCGTATTCGCAAAGGCTTGTTCGGTTTCTCATGGCGTTCGCCCTTTGTGCGTTCTGCCGCATAGCCTTCAGCAAAATTCCTTGTTGCTGTCCCAATGTCGTTGCTGCGATTTCTTCCTCAGCGCGGGCATTTTAAATACCCGACTGCAATGGCGTTCCGTCAAGCGTCCTTGTATGTTACACTGTGCGTGGGTTCTTCCCATTCAAAAGCCACTGCCAAAACAAGCGCGGAAGCGTCCCTGAGTGTGTTTCCACTCATTCCGAAGTCTCGCGTCCCGGCAGTCGGTTCCTTTTACAGCCCATCGTTTCGTGCGGAGACTCCAGTCTCCAATCAGGAACAAGCCCCCATGCCTTTAGGCGGGGGTATCTGACTACTATAATCAGCGCGTTTCGATCTCATACCACAGGGTTTTATGTTCCGGTGCTATTGAGAACGCCAGCAAGCCGTTTTCGATTCTACTTTCGACTTTGCCCTGCCGCTTGCCTGTTCCATCGAGCGCATAGACCGTCGCACTCTTTGCCGCAGTTCGCAGTACCACCGCCGCAGGAATCCCTTCGGCAACCGTCGGACCCGTTCCCCAATCTGTGCCGACAGACGTTCGGTTCGCGTTCCACTTCATGCCCTGATTTTCGACGGCTCCGACGGCTGTCAGCAAAAACCGCTTGGACTGCGACAATGGCTGACCGTCCAATGCCGACAAAGTGATGGCGGCAAAGTTGCGCGGCGTCTCCGCCATGTTGAGGTTCCAGCCGCCGAGCGTCAGGCTTTGCCCGCCCAAAAATCCGACCATCATCTGTGACGAAGGCGAATCGGCAGTCACAACGGGCTTTTCGCGATTCCCTGCGTTCCAGTTGAACGCCGTTGCTTCGTTCTCTTTCGGGGCGAGATTACTGTCCGGCTTCGGGGACGTCCCCGCCTCTTTCGTAAAGCGCACAGAGAATCTTTGTGTAAAGTATTCTTCCCGCGTGATTCCTGCCGCGCTCCAAATCGGTGAAATGTCATTGGCATATTTCGTCATCAGCATCGGCACATTCGGCTCAGGAACCGTGAGACGTGCCTCGCGATGGGCGAGCGGCAAGTCGTTTCGCAAGAATAATAACGCGGCGGCAGGAACCAACGCCATTTTTGCCGGATTGGTGTCTACCGCGAAAAAGCCTTTGATTTTCTCGTCCCTATAGTCGTTTTGTCCCGGCGTATAGTCGAACAGATAAAAGCCATCCCAATCCTGCAAAGCGGCAAACGCGGCGAGGAGCGGAACCGCCTCAGCTTGATAATCGTTGGGCGCGGGGTGACTGTACTCCGTCACGGTGAACGGCTTGCCTGCGACTCGATACAGTGCCAGTCCCGGCAGAGTTCCGCCGTCGGTTCTGCGCGTCATCGAAGTATTGTTGATCCGCCAGTTCGCCATATCCCACTGTCTGCCCGGAAATTCGGGATGCTCCCAATAGGCGTGCATATCCACAAAATCGGTGCGCGACTCTCGAAGCAGACCGCCGACACCACCGTAACTTCCTTGCGAACACATGACACTTGCTTGAACTTTGAGTTCGGTTTTGAGGAGCGAAACCATCATATCCACATACTTCTTCTCAACGTCCATCAGAAACGCGGCATAATCGCGCCCCGCCGGATTTGCCGCAACCTGAATCAGCGGCATATTGCCCTCTTCCAGCGTGACGTCTTTAGGCACTTCTGTGACCACGCCCGGCTGTAGCTTGATATTTGTCAGCATCACTTTGCCCAAGGCGTCACCCATCACGAACGACAGCCGATTGTGGTCTTTGACGGTTCGTACCGCAGTGAACACAAGGCGAAAAGTCTGCATTTGCGAGGTCAATTTGACGGTGGTTTCCAAACCCGTATGATGCCAATCGGGTTGATCCAATCCGGTGTAGATCGGAAGATTGCGCTCCTTATCTGCCCAAGCACTGAAAGTCAATGTATAGGGTTCGCCCTCTTTCAAATCCAACCCGACCCGATGCAGCTGCAAGTGCCAGTTTGCCGCGCCAAGCGTTTTGACATTGACGGTGAGAGTCGTCGGGAGAGGCGCAGGAGTCGGAGGACTGAACAGGGTCAGTTCGGCGGCGGCGGGCGGTTGATTGCGCTCCATGATCCACTTCGGATCACCGGCTCCAATATGAGGGTGGATCAGGGGATCGCCGAGCGGCTTATCTTCGCTGCGCCACGTTGTTTTGACAGCATCTACCGTACCGTATTTGGTTTTGAGCCAATCGTTCCACTGCTTTTGGAGTTCTAGCTTGTGCGTCGGGTGCAGTCGGTCAAGCGAGCCATCCCACGCCGCGCCGAGCAGTGTATTCTCATTGTTCATTTCGACGACGGCAACGGCGGGATCAGCGGCATACGTTTTGCCGGTGTAGGGGTTTTTGTGCGTGAGGATTTGGCGGGCATACTCTTTTTGGAGTTCGATGCTGCGCGGCAAAAAGTAGGTGATGACCTTGCCGAGTTCGGGCAGTTGGTTCGCGTCTTTGATGCCGTCTGCTTCCCGATAGGTGCGCGATACGTGCAGGTTGATATTGGTATAGACGCCGTGCTTTTTGAGCTGCGCGACGAAATAATCGAGGCGGTCAAGGCGATCCGCACTGAGTTTGAGCGTATCGGCTTCGCTGTTGTCGAAAATATTGGGCTGTGACCAAGGCGCGTCTATATGGTGGAAGCGAACGATATTGATGCCAAATTTGTGCAGACGCGCCGCGACCTTTTCTGCCGTTTTTCTGTCGGGAAATGCCCCGCCCGCCGCGATATTGACACCGAGAAACCGCACGCGCCGCCCTTTTTCATCGTAGAAATGTCCGTTTTTTGCCCGAACAAATCCGCCGTTCCCGGCAGGAGTCGGATTGAGAAAACTCACGTCCGTTACAGTTTTGCTCGCATCGTCCCACGGCAGCACAAACGGAAACATTGCGGCGTCTGCGGACTTGACAGGTTCATCTGCCTTACCGCTAGCAGACAACACTGTTAGGCATGAAAGCGACACCGCACAGACAAATTTTCTCATTTTGTACCCTTAATATGGTTTCATGGCAAAATAGGCATAGGTTTTGGTCGGCTCGAAACCACCCGAATATCTGGTGTGCGAAAGATAGAGCGATCTGCACGTTCGGCAGTCACAAACTCATCTGCTCTTACAGAGAGTGCAGCAGCAATGTGAAGCGCGTCCATTGCTCCCAAACCATAGAGACGTGACTGACGTTCTGCCTCTTTGTGAATTACCTCCCAATCTGTCGCCCAGACGGTAACCAATTCCGAGAAGAATTGATAGAACTGTGACTCTTTGTTGCGTTGGTTATATTGCGCTTTTGGGAGAACTTCTAGCAACAAGTAAAAACTCGAAGCCAATTCTCTGAAAGGATCATAGATAATCGCCAGAGCATCCTCAGCATCTTCTTCGAACCGTGTCGCTTGGATCAACACGCCTGCATCAATAAATGACAGAGTCATCGTGTCTCATCCCCATCGTATCTACGCCGCTCCGCGAGTTCACAGTCAAGTTGCTCCCACGTCAAAAATGGAGTTCCCGATGCAACAATTTCTGCCCTGAGTTCCCTCATTCTCTGAATGATCTCAGCACGAGAACGTGATTTAGTCTTATCAATTTTGTTTTCTTCCTGTGGTTTCGTTTCCAGTTTCATATTGAATCCGCCTCATCATATCTATGGCGTTCCGCGAGTTCTTCGTCAAGCTGCTCCCATGTTAAAAGAGGAACACCAGAAGCCACAACTTTAGCACGTAATGCCCACAATTCTCTGCCCAGTGGAGACATTTTTTCTAACTCTTCCTCGGTAAAATCTGTTTTTGGATTCTGTGGTTTGGTTTCCAGTTTCATCGTTTCTACTCCTCTGCTGCGGTACTCAGCTACTTCCTCCAGAACTTCGTCTGATGTCAGTAGACGCTCTCCTAATGCAACAATTCTGGCACGCGCTTCTTGCATTCTCTGAATAATCTCATCACGCGCAAACGACTTTTCTGTACCTATCTTGTTTTCTTTCAATGGCGTGGTTTCCAGTTTCATTTTGCATCTGCTTTTTCCAGCATTGCGAGAATTTCTTTGTTGCCCGACTTTTGTGCCAATGAAAGAGTCGTATTGCCGCGATCATCTTTGGGCGTCAAGTCGGGCTGCTTGTCCAACAGTGCGCGAACCATATCGGGAGAGTTCGCTTGTATCGCGCCCATGAGCGGCGTTCTGCCATCGGGATATTTCGCATTGACGTTTGCGCCCCAGCGCAGAAGATCGAAAATCAAGTCGGTGGCGTTGTCGTCAATGGCGATATGAATCAAGGCTCTGCCGTCTTTGGCGCGAGTGTTGGCGTCCGCCCTGCCATTGAGCAGACCGCGCACTATATCATTATAACGCGAAGTGGCGGCAAGCACAATATAAGGAACGCCGTTTTCGTTTTTGGCGTTGGCGTTCATGCCCTTGACCAGATAGGTTTGGAAGGTGGCAGGTTCGTCGTTTTTGATCGCCTTCGCCAAGATCGGATAATCTTTTTCGACAAGGGCATAATCCGCTTTTTTGCCGCAACCGCCGAGCAGAAAGGCAAAAAACGTCGCGCACAGTCCGAGAACCGCAGCGCGACGCAGTGAAATTTTAAGTGTGATTGACATATTATTGTGCTGTCCAGCCTCCATCGAGCGTGAGCGTGGTTCCGGTCATAAAGGCGGATGCCTCGGAGCAAAGATAGAGAATCGCCCCGCCGAGTTCTTCCGGCTGCCCCCAGCGTCCGAGCGGAATTTTACTGAGAAATGCTTTGTATGCTTCGGGATCGTTCATCAAAACGCGATTCATAGGCGTCTCGAACGGACCCGGACACAGGCAGTTGACCGTGACGCCGTGCGGTGCGCCTTCCAGTGCCAGTGTGCGCGTCAAGCCGAGCAGGGCGGATTTCGCAGTGGCATACGCCGCACGTCCCGGCAACGATACAAACGACATAATCGAGCCGAGCATCACGACGCGCCCCCACTTGCGCTCGACCATCGCCGGCATAAACTCCTGCGAACACAGAAACGACCCTTTGACGCTGATGTCCATGACCGAATCCCAGTCGCTTTCCATCACTTCGGGCGTAGGCTTACGAATATTGATTCCCGCGTTATTGAGGAGAATATCCACTTTGCCCAACTCATCGCGGCAAAATTGCGCCAGTTCGCGCACATCGTCTTTGTCCGTCACATCGGCACGATAACCAACTGCCTTGCGTCCCGATTTTGCCGTGATTTCCTGTGCGGCGAGATGCGCCTCTTCTAAATTGCGGCTGCAAATGGCTATGTCGGCTCCTGCTTCGGCAAGGGCGTGCGCCATTGCCAAACCCAAGCCCTTGCTTCCTCCCGTGATGAGAGCCACCCTGCCTTCTAATCGAAAACTGTCGAAAACACCCATGATCTTCCTCGATCTATCTTGCCGATGCAACATCTTTCTTGTTAAGAATGAACGCCTCAAACTTTTTGGTGTCGCTCTCTTGTCCGTGCTTGAGAGAGAGAACCTTGCCTTCGGTTGAAACCAATACATACGTTGGAATCGTGAATGTTTTGGTCAGTTTATCTTGCAGAGCGTAATTGTCCTGCGAGGCTTGACTCGTTCCGTCCACATAGAGTTGAACCAGTACATAGCCTTTGAGTGCCTCTTTGATCTCCGGCTTCGGGAAAATGTTCTGTTCCATCCAACGGCAGTTTGTGCAGGAATAGCCTGTAAAGTCCACAAAGAGCGGCTTGCCCGTTTGCTTCGAGATTGCCAACGCCTTGTTATAGTCTGTGTGCCAGACTTCTTCCCCGACTGCTACTTTTTTTGTCTCCCAGCGGCTGGCATAAGCCTTGGGAGGAGGGAACGCCTCGAAATAGCCGAGCGGGGCGCCTTGAATGGCAAGCAGAAAATACAGACCGGCGGCAGCCGTTCCGACTCCGAATACACGGCGCACAATTCCGATTTTCGGGTTGTCATCGTGTGGGAGTCGAACTGCGCCGAGCAGATACAATCCTGCAATCAGGAAAATTCCGAACCAAATCGCCAGAAACACGTCGCGATTGATCAAACCCTGTTGGAGCGCGAAATCAGCGGTAGACAAAAACTTCAGAGCCGCCGCCAGTTCCATAAAGCCCATGAACGCCTTGACCGTCACCAGCCATGCACCGGAGCGCGGCATCTTTGCTAGCAGCTGCGGAAACAGTGCAAGGAAGAAAAACGGCAATGCAAACGCGGCACTGTACGCCAGCATTCCCATCACAGGATAGAGAAACTGACCGTTCGCCGCCGAAATCAAGACCGTTCCGACAAACGGCGCAGTGCAGGTGAACGAAGTCAGCGTAAAGGCGACTGCCATTAAAATCGGTTCGACCAGTCCGCCTTTTTTGCGCCCCGCCGACACACTGTTCGCCAACGACGAGGGCAAGGCAACCTCGAACACGCCCAAAAGATTGAGTGCAAGCACGACGAACAAAACACCGAACGCGAGATTGACATAGGGGTTTTGAGCGAAGCGGGAAACGGCAGACGCGCCGAAAATCAGCGTGATCGCTAATCCGAGCAGCGTGAATGTGCCGATGATGCCCAAGCAATAAGCGAGTGCGCCTTTAAGTCCGCCCGACGGCGTCTCTTTGCGCTTGATGAAAAAACTGACCGTAATCGGAATCATCGGGAACACGCAGGGAGTGAGCAGAGAGAATAATCCTGCTCCAAACGAAAGGAGAAGAAAGGACGCGAGTCCTTTCTTCTTGGCACTTTCAATCTCCTGTGTCCCGGCATTGGCGGCACTCTGAAGGTCTTGGGTCGGAGTCAGAGTGATCGCAGAGCGCGGCGTCTCGAAGTCGTACCAGATTTTGGTGACTTTCTTGGTGACTTGAGCGATTTTGGGAGCCGTCATCACGGGTTTGGTGCGATTGGAGCGTGCTGCCCCTTTCGTCACCGTGAACGTGACTGGAATATCCAGCCGGGTCGGAGGCAGACAACTTCCATTGCCGCACAGCATATATTCAACGTGAGCGGTGACGGTCTGCTTGCCCACAACACCGGGCTTGACCTTGATCGGAACGGCGAATGCAACCTTGCCCTCGAACACCTCGGTCATCATATTGAACGCGGCATCTTTGACTTTTTTCGGTGTGCCTTGCACGGGCTTCGCGACGGCGACAACGGTATTCGGCTCAAGATTCAGCGTTGTTTTGAGCGGTCCGCCGGAGGGTTGGGTCAGCGAATACATGTGCCAGCCTTTGTCCAATTGGACGGTCAGCACAATTTGCGCCGTTTCCCCTGCGCGAACATTGCCGGGCGCGAGAGCCGCAGACCATTTGGCGAATCGCGCTGTGGTTTGCGCCGACACGGAGCCGACCAAACCGCAGACGAGCATCGCCGCGACAGCCCATCGGAACAGTCTCATCTTCAAGTTCCTCTCCCTCTTTTAGAGTCGTGGAACCGGACAATTCCGGCACACACGGGTATTCTACCTTACGTACAATGCAGATTAGACGTTCGGAGTTCCGCGTAGTTTTGTCTTTCTTCTATATTGCTCGGAAAATCAAGGCACGGCGAGGACTTCATCAAGGATCGCCAACGGCAGATTCGGTACGCGCTTGAAGCCGTTGTCGTTGGTCACAAACAGGGCGCAGCCGTGCAATATCGCAGTTGCGGCATGGAGAGCATCGGGAGTCTTCAATCCGGTAATTTGAGCGCGAAGGCGTGCGGCTTCCCTCAAAACGTCTTGAGTGATGGGCAAGAGTTGCGTATTGGGCTGCTGCCATAAACGCTCATAATCGGCGACAAGTAGAGGGTCAGCGATTCGCAGCGGCATGACGAGTGTTTCCAACAGCGTCAGTTCACTGCCGATGATCGTCACTCTTCCTTGCTGCGCGGCTTGCTATAAGGGATCGCACAACAAGGCGTAATTGGGGGATCGCTCGACTACATAAATCACGCTTTGTGCATCAACAGAGACAAACCCCGATGTTGGCAGAATTAATCGCCCCATGCGTCTTTTTCCTCCTGTATACCCCGCTCAATCTCTTCCCAAGTCTGGGCAGAACGTGGTCAGGGCGGCAGCGATTGAAGCCAATCTTAGACGCCCATCGTGTCGGGAACAGTGGCGTCCATGATCGCCACATTTGCCCCTTCGCGAAGTTCAGGCGATTGCACATCAAGGCGTTTGCCCGGCAAAACACGGGCATTGATACGAATTGCGGTCTCTGTCATAATCGCTTACCTCCAAAACCCATTAGACCACCCACTAAAGGGGAGCGAAATTCGGGGAAAGTTGTAAATTCAAGAGGGAGATTTGTGCCAGTGACAACTCCCCTGCGAGAACGCAGGGGCTTCTCAGACAAAGCAGACAGCATCCTGTTACTTTAGCGTCTGAAGGCAGTGTCCCTGCCTTTCTTTTGCAGGGCACGTCCTGCAAAAGTTATCACTTAATAGTCAGTTAGCCGAAGTTTTATAATTTTGTTTACGGGAGTTGCGGTCTTATCAAGGCGATTTCTCCCAATGGGCAAATTATAGAACTCTGACTAACTGACTACTAACATTAAATAAATTTAACGCTAAATTCTAAAATTTAACCCTAAATCACTTGCATTGGCACAACAAGTGCGATATAATGAAAGTGGACTTGGATTGCAGAAGCATAAAATTTCCTCTAAGTTGCAATTATTCTCTACATTTTCAGAAGTAAGAAGGAGCATTCTATGCAAAGTCGCAAGCACGCATTCACACTGATCGAGTTGCTCGTCGTTATCGCCATTATCGCGATTCTGGCGGCAATTCTGTTCCCGGTCTTCGCGCAAGCCCGCGAAGCCGCTCGCAAAACTTCCTGTTTGTCGAACCACAAGCAGATCGGGCTGGGCATTATGATGTATGCTCAGGACTACGATGAGACTTATCCGCGCTCACAATGGTTCGAGGTGCCTGTTGCCTCTGGCGGCGGTACAGGGCAACATCTGTGGGCAGGAGACGTTTTGCCCTATATCAAATCGGGCAATGTTTGGGGTAACGGCGGCGTTTACGCGTGTCCCTCGTTCCCAAACAAGACACAGAACAACAACTACGGCGTCAATGAGCGCGTAATGCAGGACTGCTGGACGCCGTGTAGCCGCGCCGGTACCTCTATGGCAGCCATTGATATGCCTGCGGAGTTGGCGATACTGGTTGACAAAGGGCAGAACTCTTATGCTTGGGCATGGCATATGTTCATCACTGACGGTTGGGCATGGGCAGCAGGACACGACAATGCTTGGTCGCAGTATCCCGACGGTGTTTGGCGTCCCAACCGCAACGCGCAAGGTTGGAGATATGCCGCGAACGCAAACACCGATTTGACCATTGATAACTCGTGGCCCGGTTGGCCTAATCCGGCGATTATGCCGCGCTATCGCCACCAAGACACAACCACAGTGACGTGGGCAGACGGTCATGCAAAGTCCATAAAAAAAGGTGCTTTGAACTGGCAGGATCACCTTTATATCCCCGCACCGAGCATCTACTAAAGAAAATTAATCGCCCTGCCTCTTGCACACAGAAAGACTCTGTGACCACGAGAGGCGGGGCGATTTCTGAGAGAGAAGACGTGAATATCTACCAGAAATTAAAAGCAGCCGTGCTTGTCGGAGCCATTTTGACGGCAGCGATGCTCGTGGGATGTGGCGGCAAAACGGAAACGGATGAAGTTGTCAGTACTCCCGCTAACCCAACTGGAGCAGGTGGCATACCGCAAACCTCCAATCAGATGCCGCCGGAAGCCAAAGCCCGCATGGATCAGCAGCAAGCCGATATGAAGGCACGCGCCGATGCTCAAGGCAAAGCGATGATGCAAGGGCAACAGCCCGGCGCACCCAAATAACCATCAGGACGCAATGGAAAAGCCCTCCTGTCTCTCTTCTCATCAATCATGAGAGAGATAGGAGGGCTTTTTTTCGGCTGACGCGAATTTACGGAGATTGTGCGCTTGTCGCCTCTGCAACAGAAAGTTTCAGAGTCGTGACTTGCTTGGTCGCGCTGTCATAGATACGAATGGCGTTGTTGTTGGTATCAGCGATATAGAGTTTCTCGCCGAGCCATGCCAGACCTGCCGGTTCATTCAGCGTTGCTTGCTTGGCAGCCCCGTTTGTACTCCCTTTTTTGCCGGTTCCGATCACCGTCTCCACCCTGCGCGTTTTGGGGTCGATCCGCTTGATTTTATGGTTGTAGCTATCAGCGACATAAACAAAGCCGTCTTTATAGGCAACTCCAAGCGGGTGCTGTAGGCGGGCTTTCGGATAGGTTCCGTCAATATCGCCATACTCGAACAGACCCTCTCCGATAAGCGTAGAAACGGAATTCTTCTTGAGATCGACATAGCGTACCGCACTGACCTCGCTGTCGGCGAAAAACAGGCGCGTGCCGTCCGTCGTCAAGCCGCTCGGCTGTGCGAGCAACGCGGAACCTGCCGGACCGTCTTTGATATTCTCGCCCGCCGTTCCTGCATAGGGAACACAATCGAGCGTTTTCAAGTTCAGCGTCCAGATTTGATGCGTTCCCGCCATCGCGATATAAAGTTTCTGCCCGATTTGATCGATGTCCCAAGGGCTGCTGAGAGCAACGGACTTACCCATGCCTCCACGCGGCGGATACCCCGCTTGTTTGCCGTTTCCCGCGAGCGTTGTCACCGTTTTCTTGGCGAGGTCTATTTTGCGAACGGCGTGGTTTTCCGTGTCGGCGACATAGATCGCATCGGCGGCGGCATCATAGCGCAAACCCTGCGGGCGATAGAACTGTGCCGTCTCGAAATCGCCGTCTTTCAAGCCGATTTTGCCGCTCCCGATGGTGTGCGTGATTTTGCCGTCGGCGGTGGCGATCACAATCCGGTTGTTGTTCGAGTCGGTGATGAACAGCCGTTGAGTTTTGGCGTCCGTGACGAGTTTGCCCGGATAGGAGATCAAGGTTTTAGGGCGTTTGTTTTTTTCCAAAGCCAATGTGATCGGCGTTCGGTTGAGTTTGTCTTTGGCGTCGGCGATCAACCCGGAAATCGCCTTGTCAATCGCCTCGAAGTGTCCTTCACCAGAGACAGACCCGACATAGCCTCCCAGATGATCGATGACAACAAGGGTAGGCCAAGAGTTTGCGCCATAAGCGTTCCAAATCTGAAAATCTTTGTCATTAACGACGGCGTGTTCGATTTCGTAGCGCAAAATCGCCTCACGGATGTTTTCGGCTTCTTTCTCATTGGTGAATTTTGCCGAGTGAACTCCGACGACGACCAACTCATTGGCATACTTCTTTTCCAACTTCTTGAGGTCTGGAATGATGTGGATGCAGTTGATGCAGCAATATGTCCAGAAATCGAGCAGAACAATCTTGCCGCGCAACCCTTTGAGTGAAAGCGGTTTGTCGGTATTGAGCCACTGGAGCGGGGGGAATTCGGGGGCTTCAGTGCGAGCGTTCTGCGCCTGCGCCAATGCGGGCATCATCGGTATCGCAATTCCTCCATACCCCACCATTCCCAACGTCAAACCGAGTGCGAATTTTTGTGTCCATCTCCTCATAGCAATCTTTCTCCTCCGTTGTGACCATACGTTCTACAGGTGGGCAGTGTTTCCCTGCGCGAAAAAAGAGCAGTCGCCTTATCTGCGAGGGGAATGTCACTTTTTCTCTGCCGAAAGCGCGGCGAGCCATTCCTTGTTCAACTGATCGAGGTTTTTGCCCGTCGCCTTCTCGAACAGTTCCGGCTTATAGGCTCCGTCTTTGAGTGCCTTGTCGATTTTGCGGATCAGTTCTTTGTCATAGCGAGTCGCCGCATAGTTCAGAAACGAAGCCGTGGTGCGATAACTGTCCCGATAACTTGCATTCGCCGGATTGGGGTGTGGACGCTGGTCTAACGGTTCATAATGATAAAATCGAACATAGTCCGCAACGCCTTCCACCAGCCAGCCGTCTTCATAGTTCGGATAGTATTGGACAACATGGACGAGTTCATGAACGATCATCCCCAAGTCGTCCGGGTGCTTCGCGACATAACGGGCAGAAACAACGATTTTATCACCGGAGGTTCCGGCGACTCCATCTGCTTCCAAATCGATCACAATAGTTATACGCTTCGGCAGTTTCGCCTTATCTGCGCCGAGAATTTTGACAATGCGGGGATACCACGTATCGGCAACTTTTTGCGATTGTTTCGCAAACTTCGCTAAGGTCTCAATTTGGGAGGCATCCACCTTGATCTCTGGCTTATCCTGTCCTATCGCCGGAACAGTGACGGAACAGAATGTCAGGGCGGCAACAACAAACAAGGAACGAAAACGATACATAAGATTCTCATTTCTATCTTGATGGATTGGCAATGGTTTCCGCCTATGATGACTCACGCGCCTCACAATCGTTTCGGTCTGTTTTAGAAGCCGCTCTTTTTCTGTCCAACAGCCTGATGTATGACGCTTACGCCCCTTTTCCCCTTAACAGGCGTTCAATCTCGGTATAGCGAATAAGACTGTGCAATTCGCAGCGGCGTGATCCCCGAAGGCAGTGCCTGACGAATGTTTGCGTCAGGGCAGCATGGTGAGTGTAGAACGGATTGACGACGCGAACGGTGCGTTCGTGTTCCACCAGAAACATCGCCAGAGCCAGATTGTAAGAGCCAGTGGCTTCCATGCAATAAGGGGCAGTTTGGCGTGTCCGGCGGCGGTGTTATCGAAGACTTTGTGTTTCTCTTTGCCGTTTGGAAGGAACTCCGAAAACCTGCACCATTTCTCGTCACGCCGATGGATGGTATGCCAGTATCGCTTGTGAGGTGGAGGCAAAGCCTCTGCCAAAGACAGGTTTAGACACCGGAATTGATGTAAGGCATCGAAATCTTTGCCGCGCTCTCCGACAGTCACGAGGGTATCGAGAATCCCCGTCACTTAATTTGCTCTCTTTACCAAAAAACCCTGTGTCCGGCGATATAGGATTATCATTTTGTGACGAGGGTAGACGCTTTGGAATATATCGAAGAGTGGGACGCCGAGAGCGATGAAGTCGAGCCGGAACGACTGTATAAACCACGCCGGACGCAACGCGAGATTTTGGCGGAGTTGGTCGAAGAAGGCGGCGATGAGGGCAGTACCAATTTCATCACGACGTATCGCCCGTCGCGTCATGAAGCGGGATGGCTCCTCGATTCACTTCAGACGTTTTATCTCCAAAATCTTCTTGTTGATGTTCAGGCGAGTGTCAAAGGCGGCAAAGAGGCAAGCGTCTATCGCTGTGCCGCCCACCCCAATATCCCCACGGAATTTTTGGCGGCGAAAGTCTATCGTCCGCGCAAACTCCGCAATCTTCGCAATGACGCCATGTACCGCGAAGGTCGCCCCATTCTCACCGCCGACGGACGCGCCGTCAAGAAAAGCGATCACCGTATACTGCGTGCCATTGGCAAAAAAACCGACTTCGGCGTTCAATCTGCCCATATTTCTTGGCTGATGTACGAATATACGACTCTGGAAAATCTGTACAACGCCGGAGCCGCCGTTCCCAAGCCTTATGCCGCTGGCGACAATGCGATATTGATGGAGTATCTCGGCGACAAAGACCGCCCCGCCTCAACCCTCATCGAAACCGAAATTGACCGCGACGAAGCCGAACCACTGTTTCACGAAGTCCTGCGAAATATCCGTTTGCTGTTCGAGATGGGTTTTGTGCATGGCGACCTCTCCGCCTACAATATCCTCTACTGGCAGGGCAAAGTCACCCTGATCGACTTTCCACAGGTCACAAATTGGGAAGGAAATCCCAACGCCGAACTCATTTTGCGCCGCGATATTCAACGCGTGTCCGAGTATTTCGCACGTTTCGGGATAGTTGCCGATACCGAATCGATTCTTGCCGAGTTCATCCCGCGCATCACGCAATCCTCTACTCTGGAGAGGAGTTGAAGTTTTTTCGGCTTTTTTCGTGGCTGCTATAACCTTACGGCGGTTTATTGCCGAAAATTGCTTTGCTGGTGTCAACACCGTGTTCATATCTCGTTTCTTATGGATGAGAGGCGGAATGTGAGGCGTCCAAACGGATTCTTGGACGTTACGAAACTGCGTGTGTTCACTTCACCACAATACCCTGTCAATTTTACAGACAGTGGTAAATATCCGGTTATGCACGGAGGTGTACCGGTGGGCGATATTGCCACAAATCATCTTTGGCACGAGTATAAAAACCTCGGCTGCCAGCAGGCACGCTGCGAGATCATTCAACGCTACGTGCATCTTGTCTCTATCACCGCAGGGCGTCTGTTCGGTCCCATGCCTTCGGGCATCGAACGCGATGACCTTGTCGGGGCGGGAGTCGTCGGTTTGGTGAAAGCGGTGGATCAGTTCGATCCGCAGCGCGGCATCAAATTCGAGACTTACGCCATCACCCTGATTCGCGGCGCAATTCTCGAAATGCTGCGCGGCGACGACTGGGTTCCCCGCCTCATTCGCGATCAGCAAAAACAACTCAAACAGGCGTATGTCGCGCTCGAAGCGAAATTGGGACGCTCTGCCACCGAGGAAGAGATCGCGGAAGAGATGGGCATCACTCTGCCCAAATTGGAAAAACTGCTTCACCAATTGGGACGCTCCACTCTTATTTCTCTGGACGATTTACGATTGGGAACCGATCAGCAGCGAGTCATTGACTATCTCGCCGCCGACGAACCGACCCCGCACGAATCTGTGGCACTGCGTGAACGCCAACGCTCGCTCACGGGGGCGATTGATAAACTGCCAGACCGCGAACGCACCGTCGTGGCTCTCTACTATCACGATGGCTTAACATTCAAGGAGATCGGTCAAGTCCTCACTGTCTCGGAATCGCGTGCCTACCAACTCCACGCGCAAGCCGTGACTCGATTGCGCGGCTATCTCGAACCGGAGGTAGAACTGTACCCGTAACCTATAGCGATTCCCCGTACTTCAGTACGGGGCTAAAAAGTACACCTGTCCTGCGGACAGAAAATTCCCCATTAGACCTCTTGCGTAAGTCGGGTACAAGAACGTACCCGACTCAAAAAC
>CAZPZP010000020.1:0-16233 GCA_964591025.1 uncultured Chthonomonadaceae bacterium | reverse complement strand
TCCAGCGAAATGAATTGTTGCTGTCCAAATCTCGTTGCTGTGATGAGATCGGGGGGTGAAAATACCCCGTTGTCGGGTACTGAAAGTACCCGCCTGTATGTCCTGCGGACAACCGTCCTTCGGACGGGAACACCCTCAATATGAGGTGCGTCCGAAGGACGCTTGGCGGAACGCCATCGTGCCGGGTATTTTCAATGCCCGCACAAGAGGCAAATTCGCAGCAACGAGATTTGGACAGCAACAATTCATTCCGCCGCTGGGGGCGGACAAGCCGCCGTGCGTCCTGCGGACGCGAAAAATGCCGGATGAACAGACTTTTGACAGAGATTCTAACATTTTTGCTGAGAGAAGAGAATGCTATGACACTGCAATACTCGTTGACCAACCCGAATCTGCTGAAAACGCTGCGAATAATACGCATTAGCCTACTCGTCGTCGTGTTTCTCGGCAGCGTGGCAGGAGGCTACAGCCTATGGAGTGTGCGCCAGACAGTGAACGCCGAAAATGAACGTATGGGGTCGTTTCGCAAACAGATTGCCGAGATGCGCGACGTTCTCAATTCTAAACGCAAGGACGCTGCACTGTCCGACAATCTCCAAACGCAGACGCCGAACGGCGCGGGCAGTGCCTTTTTTATCCAGTCGGTCAACCATCTCGCGGAACAGATGAATCTCAGCCATTTTACGATTCGCATGATGGAGAGTGCGCCGCGCCCGCCGCAAGCCCCGCCCGCAAATGGCGGCAATGCACCCAAAGACGGCAACGCCAACGCCGCGCCGCCCGCAAACGGCGAACCGTCCGAAGGTCCACTTGCCAATTGGGAAAAAAGCGGATTCGACGTGGAGGTTGCGGGAGAGTTTCGCGACTTATCCGATTTTCTTAAGCGACTGTCTGCCATTCCGCACGTTGTCGAGGTCGCTTCGATTGAGGTGCATCCACTCGGCAAAGGGATCAAAGATCGGAGCGGAAAATTGCTGATGCGTTTGTCCGGCACACTCTACGGATTGCCGCAGAACTCGGAGCAGAAACCATGAAATCCAAACAGCAAAATAATCCTGTCCTGCTCGGCATTCTGGGCATCGCGTTTCTGTTCATTTTGGCGCGAATTTTCAAGACGCTCACGGGCGGCGGCAATCCTTTGCCCTCTGCCAAAAACGAGGCAGGGGCGCAGCCAACCGCAGGAATCGCCCAAACCGACAAAACTAAAACGGCGATTGAGTCTGCCGTGATGCGCGGACGCGATCCGTTCAATCATCCCTATCTGCTTCAGGTCGCACAAGAAGAAGCGAACAAACAAAACAATCGTAACGGCACTGTCGGCACAATTCCAACAGGGAAAACGCCCTTTCCACGCGGACGCAATATCTCACAGATTGGACTGCCGAACGTCACGCCGACCTATCAAAGTCAGCCGGTTTTGGACGGATTTGCCAAAGAGAGGGAACAGGGAACAGGGAACAGGGAGCAGAACACTGCCAACAACCCAATAACCCAATCGCCCAATAACCCAATCGCCCAACGACCCAATGACCCGACGAAATGGCGTGTGACGGCGATATTGGGCGGCGGTCATCCGACTGCCGTTGTCGAGAGTGCGGAGATGTCGCCGCGCACCGTTGCGGTTGGCGACGAACTGCACGGATTTCGGATCGCCGCGATTCGCTCGGATGAGATAGTGGTTGCGTCGGCGCATACCGTCTTGACCTTGCCGCTCGAAACACACAGCGAAACCCAAAACGAGCAAACGGACGCAACAGAGATGAGCGGCACAAAAGCACTGACGGCGGCGAATCTGTCTGTGAAATTTATTTCGCCGGAAACAATTTGCCGTATAAGCGAGGATAAAATGAAGCCTTATCGAAATCGAACAAAAATACTCTTGAGTCTCTCTGCAATGTCGGCACTCGGCACACCGACTTTGGCGGATTCCGACACGAAAAAGCCCGGCGTCAAAGCCGCCAAGCCGCCAAGCATTGCGCCGGGTTTGCCGAGCAAAAAGCCGACGGTTCCGGCTCCGGTACAGATCGAATCGATCCGGGCATATCTTGAAAACGGCGAAACCATTGTGGATATTCAGACGCGGGGAGTCGCCTCGCCCTTGTTGAGCGGCGGGGGCAAACTGTGGACGATCTCGTTTCCGGGAGCCAAGCCGTCGCCGTCGCTCGCCGCCAATATGGTCAGCGGCGGGCTGGTGCGGCAGGTCGGTATGGAAACCACGCCCGAAGGCACGACAGCACTGGGCGTGAAATTGGCGTTGAGCGCGTCCGGTGTCGGCAGTCTGGTTCCGTCGGCGCGGCGCGATCTGGTACGGGTTCGCCTTGCCGCCGACCTGCCCGCAAGCGGCGCGGCGTCTCAAGTCAAGTTGGCGAACGGGCTTTATGATGTCAATGCGTTCCAGTCGGATTTTGCCACGATTTTGGCGTCTTTGTCCAAAGATGCGGGTTCCAATGTTGTTGTTGTCAGCCCGCCAACCAAGAAAATCACGCTGAATCTCAAGCAAGTCTCGTTCGAGCAGGCAGTACAGATGCTGGCATCGGCGGCGGGAATGATCAGTCGTAAAGAGAACGATGCCTTTTATTTAGGCGAAACCAAAGATATGGCGGCGGCGTTCCCGAAGCCCATCGAAGAGATTCCCAAGCCGATTGTGCCGGAGATCAGCCATGAAGTTTATATCTGCAAATATATCGTCGCGGCAGATTTGGTGAAGAGCCTGACCACGATCTTCGAGAAAGACAACATCAAAGTCGCTTTGGGCGCGAATACGTTTTCGCCGCGTTTGGATCAAACCTCCACCGCAGCCGTCACCGGAGTAGAATCGGCGTCGAAAGGCGGAACGATGTCGTCGGAGAATGCCCAAAACGCTCACAATGTTCTGCTGTATGGAGACGCCGAACTTGTTGAAAAGGCACTCGCCTTCGCCAAGAAAATGGACATTCGGCGCAAGCAGGTCAAAATCAGTGTCCGTATTACCGACATCAACAACGATGCCCTGAGAGAGTTGGGAGTTCAATGGGAATGGAGTAAATACCGCGCCAGTGAAGCCCCGAACTTTACGCCTTCGACGGGAGGCGCGGCGGCGGGATCGTCCGGTGCGGCGCAAATTCCGCAGGTCGGCGGCATCAACTTCGGGGCGTTTGTTCATGACGCGGTTTCGATACAGGCAACACTGTTCGCCCTCGAAAAAAACGACAGAGCGAAATTGTTGGCGGCTCCGAGTTTGTCGCTTTTGGACGGCGAACGCGGCTTTATCCTCATCGGAGATCGCCTTGTGTTTCCCGTTCTGATCGGCTTCAGTCAAGCCGGATCGCCGATTTTCACCAAGACGGAGGAGCGCGTCGGCATCTATCTGCAAGTGGCGGCACAGATCGCGGACAATAACGAGGTCACGCTTACGGTTTATCCGCAGGTTTCTGTTGTCACGAATTTTCTCATTGTCAACGGCGCGAGTTATCCGCAGATCAGCACCCGTGAGCAGCAAACGACGGTGCGGGTGAGGGACGGCGAACAGATCGTTGTCGGCGGTCTGATCCGTGAGGAAGAGGTCAGCAATGTGCAGCGTGTGCCGTTATTATCCCGTATTCCCTTCTTCGGCGAACTGTTCACTTATCGCAAAAGGAACAAGCGCAAATCCGAAGTCGTGATCGTGATCACGCCCGAAATTCAGAAAGACTAGGGAACAGGGAACAGGGAACAGGACAATTCCACTGCGGTTTGTGTGCATTGGCATTGGAGTGCGAAGCACGGCACGGCGGAACGCCCCCAGCAGAGGAATTTATTCCGCTGGTGTTGTGTGGCTGGTCTTGAACGGCGAACGCCCGAAATTTAGAAAGACTGAAAAGTGTATTTCCTCTCCTTTTACGAAGGGGAGAGGGTCGGGGCAAGGGGTTTTATGAGCGCGACATATTACGATCTGGCATTGAGCGAAATCATGATCACCGAGGGAATGATCACCCCGGAGCGGCTGTCCAAACTGTTGGGCGAGCGCGATACGGCGACGGAATCTGTCGGCGATATGCTGGTGCGCGTCGGTGTCCTGTCCGAGCAGGATCGCGTGCGTTATATTGGCAAGCAGCTGGGGATTCCCTACGTCAATCTTGCCGAGCATCATATAGACAGCAATACCGCTCATCTGATCAACGGACAGACTGCTCTGCGGTTGTGGTCACTGCCGTTCGAGCGCGCGGCAACAACGGTCACAGTGGCGATGGCGAATCCACTTGATATCAACGCCCTCGACGAACTCAAAGGCTTGACAGGCTTGGACGTTGAAGCGGTTATTGCTTACAAAGAGGACATTCAGGAAGCGGTCTCTCGCATCTTCGGCAACGGCAAGGACAATCTCTCGGATTTGGTCGTGTCGGCGATGCAGGCGGTGGGCGACAGTACGACGGACGCCATTGAAAAGGAACTTCTTGACGGCGGCAAAAATCCCGATGAGGTTCTGCTGACGAGTTATTCGCCTGTTATTCGGCTGGCGAACGAAATTTTTCTGCGTGCCATTCAGATGCGAACCAGCGACATTCACATCAACCCCGAAAAAGAGCGTGTGTTGGTGCGCTATCGGGTGGACGGAATGCTGCGTGAAGTGATCAATATCCCCAAAGATTTGCAGCTGCCGCTCACGTCGCGCCTGAAAATCATGGCGAATATGGACATTGCCGAACGCCGCGCCCCGCAGGATGGGCGCATCAGTCTGAAAACGGCGCAGGGTGAATTCGATTTCCGTGTCTCTTCCTATCCCTGCGTCAACGGCGAAAATATCGTCATCCGAATTTTGGATAAGCGTTCGGCGATGATCGCCCTCGACAAAGTGGGAATGCCGTCGGAGCTTCTGTTCAGTCTCAGAGAATTGATCAATCGCCCGTATGGAATGGTCATCGTCTGTGGTCCCACGGGTTCCGGCAAAACCACGACATTGTACGGCTGTCTCAATTCGCTCAATTCACCGGAGCGCAATATCATGACCATCGAAGACCCCGTCGAATATCAACTGACGGGGATCATTCAGGGCAATGTCAACGCGAAGGCGGGCGTCACGTTTGCGGCAGGACTGAGAACGCTGGTGCGCCAAGACCCCGATATTATCCTTGTCGGCGAAATTCGCGATACCGAAACGGCACAGATCGCCATCGAAGCGGCACTCACAGGACATCTTGTTCTGTCCACTCTGCACGCAAACGACTCGGCGGGAGCCATTACGCGCCTGACCGATATGGGCGTCGAACCGTTTCTGATCGCCTCGTCTATGGTGGCATCTCTGACTCAGCGATTGTTGCGCGTCAACTGTCCGAAATGCTCCGCGCCTTACACACCCTCGCCCGAAGTTTTGGAGACCATCGGAGTCCCGCAATCGGACGCGCTAAACTATGATTTCAAGCGCGGGCAGGGCTGCGATCACTGCAACCAGACGGGTTATCGCGGGCGAACCGGCATCTATGAACTTATGGAGATCAACGACAGCGTTCAGCGCATGATCTTGTCACGAACACCGAGTACCGAGATCAAAACCGCGTACTTCGGCGATCAGGGGCAGCTGCGGCACGACGCTCTACGGCGACTGCGCGACGGCATCACCACACCGGAAGAGGTCATGCGCGTCACGATTGGAGGTTAGCAGCAGATGGAATTTGCATTTACCGCCATGAATGCCCAAGGAGCCAAAATCTCCGACCGCATTCAGGCAGAATCTTCGGATCAGGCGATCACACGCCTGCAATCCAACGGCTATATTATCCTCGATCTGGCGGCGAACAGTGCCGCAGCGGAAGCCAAAAATAAAGCGAAAGATGCAAAAAGCAAAGGCTTTTTTACGCTCTCGAAAAGCAAAAAGATCAAGGTGGAGCATTCCGTCGCCCTGTCCCGCGAACTTTCGATTATGATCGAAACGGGCGTGCCGATTGTGGAAGCCATCACCTCATTGGCGGAACACGCGGACAATCCCGCCATGAAAGAGACGCTCGAACAACTGACGAGCGATCTCAATGAGGGCAAAGGACTTGCCGACTCGATGGCGCAGTATCCGAAACTGTTCTCCGCGCTGTATGTCAGCATGGTGCGGACGGCGGAAGTCGGCGGAAGCCTCAACGAGACCTTGAATCATGCGGCGGAATATCTCGAAACGTCGCTGGAAATGCGGCGCAAGGTCAAGGGCGCGATGGCGTATCCGGGCGTTCTGCTCGCTGTGACGGTTCTCGTTTTGATTTTCATGCTGACCTATATCATTCCGCAGTTCAATCAGTTGTTCGTAAAAATGAACGCCGAAGTGCCGCTTCAGACCCGATTTTTGCTGGCAGTCAGTATGTTTCTTAAAGCGAATTGGTGGCTGATTCCGCTTTCATTGGGCGGAACCTTTTTCGGAATGCGGGCATTTCTCAGCAAACCCAAAGGCAAAATGATTTTTGCTAAGATCGTGCTGAAAACGCCTGTGGTCGGAATGCTCGCCACAAAAGTCGCCGTCGCCCGCTTACTTCGCGCTTTGGGAACCCTGCTCAATTCGGGTGTGTCGCTGATGGTCTCGCTCGATATGGCGGCGCAGAGTACGCAGAATCCGGTCTTCGATGAGGCGGTCAACTATATCAGCAGCAAAGTCGAAGAGGGTCAGACGTTGACAGCGTGTATGCGGGAAACGGGAGTGTTTCCTTCGATGGTGTGCCAGATGGTGGCAGTCGGAGAAAAATCGGGGCAGATGAGCGAGGTTCTGCTCCGCGTGTCGCGGTATTACGAACGGGAAGTAGACGCCGCGCTCAAAACCGTCAGCAGTATTATCGAACCCGTGATGATCGTCGTTTTGGGTGTGATTATCGGTGGCATGGCGATCTCGATTATCGGTCCGATCTATTCTCTGACAAATGCTGTGCATTAAAATTATAACCTGATAAAAAAGATGTGAAATTTCGCGCCCGTTGCGGAATAACAATAACAGAGGCTTACGTCAACAGACGACGTGCCGCTCATGGAGGATTAGGAACCTAAAATGCTCAAGAAGTCAAACCTGAAAAAAGCGTTTACGCTCATCGAATTGCTGGTCGTGATGATTGTTATCGCACTATTGGCATTGATTGTTGTGCCGCAGTTTGCCAGTCGTTCGACCCAAGCCCGTGAAGCCAATCTGCGCGGCAACCTGAAATCTATTCGTACCGCCATTTCGACATGGCAAGCCGACACCGGCGCATTCCCTGCCGACTTGACGAGAATGACGGCGGCAACCGCCCCGAGAGGCGTTACCGGTTGGAACGGTCCCTATCTGACCGCTCCGCTCGTTGCAGACCCAACGGTTGCTGAGGCGGCTGGTGTCAATGGCAACTGGTCATTTACGGCAGGTTCCGGCGCACTCGCCAGTTCCAATGCCACTTACAGTGCTTGGTAATTTCAACAAAATGGTAGAAGAACTTCCCCGCTGGTGAGTGTCAGCGGGCAATCTCTTCTATCATTTTTTTCGATGCCGCCTCTTTTCCGAACGAGAGTCGAAATTTACAGGCTATGATATTCTCCAACCAAAATCGCCGTAATGCTTTCACCCTGATCGAACTCTTGGTCGTCATGATTGTTATCGCGCTATTGGCGTTGATTGTTGTGCCGCAGTTCGCCAGCCGCTCCACCCAAGCCCGCGAGGCTAATCTGCGCGACAACCTCAAGACGATTCGCTCAGCACTGGCGATATGGCAAGGCGATACAGGTGCGTTTGCGGCGGATCTCAGCAAATTGACAGCGGTATCTGCTCCTACGGGAGTGACAGGTTGGAACGGTCCTTATCTCTCCTCCCCGATGACCCAAGACCCAACGGTAGCCACCGCTTCCGGTGTCAATGGTAACTGGAACTATACGGCAGGTTCCGGCGCACTCTCCAGTTCCAATTCCAGCTATTCGGCATGGTAATATGCTGGTGGCTGTCGCCAGAGGTTGAAAACCCCCGTCTGGAAAAAGCAGGTGTCTTTCAGACGCACAATGCAGAAGATGCCGCGTTTGAAGACGCTTGTACTTTTCTGCCGGGTACTTTCAGTATCTGGTCTGCGTAAGATGCGTGCTTTACGGCTTGGCGTTCTCCTCATTTTTCCATAACATCAATGCCGTGCGCGTGCCGATCCAGAGTCCTTCCGGTGTCATACAGAGGGCTTGCGTTTCGCCTTTCAGCAGGGGAAACTGACTGGCAAGCCAGCGCATTTTGCCGTTGCGGTTACGCTTCCAAACGCCCTGTCGCGTTGAGATGAGCAGTCCACCTTTTCCGTCCGCTGCCAATGCCGTTACGTTTTGTCCTGCTAATTCCGGTGTCTGACGCCAGCGTTTGCCGTCATAACGCGCCAATCCACCGACAAAAGTTCCTGCGTAGAGTGTGCCGTTCGCTTTTGCCAGACAGGTGATCCAATCGTCACTGAGACCGCCGCGCTCATCGTGCCAGCGGCGTTTTCCGGTCAGGCGAGGCACTTCCAGCAGTCCGCGCCCCTGTGTGCCGATCCAGAGGGTTTTGCCATCGGGAAGAAGACAAGTCAGCGGCAGGGCTTGCAGTTCGGGAATGTTGAGATTTTGTTTCCAGTTCGCGCCGTCGCCCTCACTCCATCCGCCCCATTGCGTGATGAAGAGGTGAGAGGAATCGGCGGCAATGCTGCTCACATCGGGGCGGGAAATTCCGGTGATCACATTGCGTTCCCAAGCGACTCCATCGAAACGGTCTACGCACCCGTTGGAATGGCGGACATAGAGTTTATCGCGAAAGACCGTCATCTGGCGCGGGATATTGGAGGAAAGAGTCGGGGCGGCAAAATGCTGCCAGCCGCCCTGCGGCGTGCGGGCAACAAGTCCATCTTCGAGGGTGCTGACAAACAGCGTGCCGCGAAACCAAGCCATAAATTGGGCGTTGTGGTTGAAAGGCTCATCGGACAAAAACGGCTGTGTCCATTGCTCGCCGTCACGCTTCCAGACTCCATTTTGGCGCGTGCCGATCCAGAGCGTCTGCCCTTCCATCGCGAGAGCTGTCACATCATGGATTTGTGGCGGCAGTTCGATGCTGGCGGGCGTCCAGTTGGTTCCATCGAACGCCCAAAGTCGATCCCCGAACAGCATTGCCCAAAGTTTATCGCCCTGCGGCAGAAGTGCGCTGACATGGGTTCCGGGCGAGGGCGGCAGAGCGATTTTGCGTGCCTCCGTTCCTTCACCGAGAACTAATTCTGCGGGTGTGGCATAGCAGATTTTGCCCTGCCAAACCGTTTCCGCCGTGCGTTTTACCTCCTGCGGTTCCGGCAGATCACTTTTCTGTCCGCTCCATTTTGCGCCATTCCAAATCGCCTCTTTGCGCGGAAATGTGGCGACAATCGTTCCGTTCTTACAATGCAACGCCCGCGTTTCGTGGGAAGGCAGTCCGTCCTGCCGCGTGAATTTTTGCCATTGCCCCTGTGCGTCGCGCCTCCAAATACCGCCCTGCGTGCCGACCCAAAACGTACCGTCGGGCGCGGACAAAAGGCAGGTTACACTGTTCGCGGCAGTGAAGATTGTCACCGGCTTTGACACAGTCTGCTTGAGCGTGATTGGCTTGGACAGGATCGGCATTGAGACGGGAGCGGGCACGTTTTTCGCACAGCCCCCTGACATAATCCCAATCGCCGCGAATGCCGAAATGCCATGCATCGCACGCATAACTATCACTCCATATCCACCGTAATCGTCGTCCGATTATGCGCCTGATCCGTTAGGATGTAAGTCACGACGGCAGGACGAGTACGATAAGATTTCGGCAGTTTTACGAGAGCAAAAAATGCGTTGGCTTTCTGCATAGACGGGTTCATCTGCACCGTTTCCTTCCAAGGCAGGAGTGCCGTCACACGCGCCGTATCGGGGCTGGCACTGAGTTCCAAGCGCAGGGTCGGTTCCGGCATCGTGACTGCCCGCGCCTTGCCTGTCCCTTGCGGCGGCGTGATGTCCACATGGTAATTCATCGTCAGGTTTTGGCGCGTGCCATCCTTGCGAACCAATATCACCGTGATCGCGTATGCTCCTTCTGCCGCATAGGTCGGAATATCGAAGCGTGCCTCCCATTTTTGCCGGACAGTGTTAAGGACAAGCCGCTTGACCTCGCCGCCGGGCAGAATGGCAATAACCTGCATCGTATCGGCGGGCGCATCTACGGAAATCAATGGATCGCCCATACGAGCGCGAAGGCTTGCCTCTTCTTTCGCCAGTTTGGCGCGTT
Organism: uncultured Chthonomonadaceae bacterium; assembly: GCA_964591025.1. Taxonomy (GTDB): domain Bacteria; phylum Armatimonadota; class Chthonomonadetes; order Chthonomonadales; family Chthonomonadaceae; genus CAZPZP01. The sequence continues at coordinate 6,053 of CAZPZP010000020.1, read as the reverse complement.
GCTGTGTGAGTGCCGGGTTCGCACCGGAAGCGTTGATCTGCTGGTCGAGCAAGAACAAATCCTGCTTGACGACAAGGCGGCGCGTGCGTATCTGTGCAGACTTTTTATTGCTATTGGCTGTGTTTAGGCGCGTAAATTCAGTCTCCAGTTTGCGGATATTGTCTTTGTTCGGTTTGGCACTGCGCCGCTCGGCGATAATCTGTTCCCGCAGTTGAAAGGTGCGGTGCATACGTTTCATACCGTCAAAGCTTTTGAGATACTCTGTGGGCGAAATGCCTGTTACACGTGTCAACCGCTGTAGTTCGCTGCGAAGTCGTCGGGCTTTTGCAGGATCGGGATTGAGGGCGGTATAGTGATAATAATAGTCGCCGTCGAGCGAACGAATTATTTTTCCATTCCATAAGCCCGTTTCCGCCCGAAGGAGTTTTTCCGCTAAATTAGAGACATCGTTTTCCAAATAGGAGCGTACCAAGTCTGCGGCGTTTTCTCCCGTATATTGAGTGAGATATTTCAGCTCCGCACGCAGATGCTTCGCTTTCGTCATTCGTCCGCGATTGGCTTTGATTTCCTCCGCCAAAGCGTTAGCCGTCGTGTCCACAACATTCTGTAAAGAATGGCTCAAAGCATCTTCGGGCTTCTGAGGATATTTTAGGCGTCGGCAGAGTTGATTCAATTCTGCCCGAAATCGTTTCGCGGTAGGTGTCTCTCCCTGCTTGCGGGCGATAAGATAGGCAAGATTGTTGGCGACAACTTCGATTTCGGCTTCGATTCGCTCCTGTTCATAGCGTTTCATTTCCTCTTTCGGGACTGCAAGCCATGAGGTGTATTTGCTCGGCAGATTGTAGCGTTTGCTCAGGGCAATAATCGCACTGCGTTTTCCTTTTGCTTCGGTGAGTTTTTCGATTTTGTTTGCCGCCCAAAGTTTCGACGCGGCGTTGTTCCGCACCGTCTTTGCCTCAAACACAAGCGGCGCAGTGTAGATGATTGGCTGTCCGTCCGAGATGCCGCGCAGTGTGACCGTTGCCGCACCGCTTCCCTGATACTTTCCAAAAAGCCGGAAAATATGTTTGTTCGCCTTATCGCCCTGCGTGAAAACCTCACTTGTGGCAACTCCTGCGATCTGCACCTGCGGCTGGGTGAGCGGTTTCTCGGTGACAAGGGCAAGCGTGAAAAATCCGTCGGTTCCGGCAGTGCGAGCGGCGGTCAGATCGGCTTGCAAGGGGCGCGTGGTTCGCCGTGCCGTCACACGCAAATCTTTGTGCGGCTGATAGCGTTTCCCATGAAGCCGAAAGCGAACATACCCGTTGGCTTCTTTGCGCTCCAGAGTGCCATAGTTGGTTGTGATGTCGAGGAGATTGGCGGGCTGTCGAAACACTACGCGCACATCCATCGAATCGAGTTTCTCCCGACTTTTGGGTTTTTCGATAGTCGCTTTGCGCTGTGCTGTTGTCGGCGTGAGTTGATTCGATTGGGCGGGAAAAGGATAAACGTAAGTGATGCTGCTGCTGTCGGCGGGAACAGCGGTTGCCAAGTGCATCTCGACTTTGAGATCGGCGTTGGGCATGACGGGGAAGATTCGGGCGCGGAAGGTGCTTTTGCCGACCATTTCAATCAGCGCGGGGTCACGCATCCGCGAGGTGATATGGGCATAAATGGCGGCGGCGCGTTCCTTCTCCATAATCCGCGCCACGACTTTTTCCTTGCCATACCAATAGGCGAAATAGGTCACGACGGTGTTGAGCGGCAGGGTATAGATGAAATCCGCTTCGATCTGCTCCGAGGTTTCGTTCTGAAAGATCAATGTTTGGCGGGTTGCGGCGACGGCTCCCTCGACAATCGCCTCAGCAGAGATCGCTTTCATTCGCAGAGGGGCTGCGTTTTGTCCGTTGGGTTTGAGAACAATCTGCGCCTGAACGGACAGGACTGTTCCCAGCAAACCGATCACGATGCCATGCAAAAGCAACGCACACATTCTGATAGACACGGTTTCTTCCCTTCTCGACAATATCAGTGCCTCGCGGCTCTTTCTGAGACCGCTCCGGTACATACACTGTCAAGAACTTATATGGAAAGTTGCATCTTTTTTGTTACGGCGTTTATCGCAACGCCGCAACAATTTCTTCCACCGTTACCGTCTCAACGCCGACTTTGCGAACCACGCACGCCGCTGATTACGACGTTGGGACTTTTAAAACATCAGGATTGTTTTCCATCAGTGAACGTAAGGCACGATCTACATCTTCATCACTTGGGAATGCCTTACGCACATCAGGAGCAAGACGCACTAAATTTGTTCCTGCCATATAGCGTTGATAATACTTGCCCCGAACCCCGTTTTTCAGAATAGTTTCATCATACTCAGGGCGCATCTCATCTTGGTCTTGAGTCACTTCTTGTAAATTATCCATTTTCGTATAGCCTTCTTTCTGTTTGCGTCACTTTACGAACACTGATGATTCGGGTCATGCCTTCACGTTCCGTATGCGAGACAATCAAGAGATGATTTTCGTTAGAGAAGCCGATTGTTAGTAGTCGATCTTCTCCTATAGAATGATCAGGATCATCAAAGGTAAACGCCGAGGAATCGCCAAAAACCGTGCCGCCCTCAGAAAAAGAAAAACCGTGTTTGATGATGTTGAGCCGCTCTTTTTGATTATCCCAATCAAAAGCAATGTCGTCGAACGCCGGTTCCATAGCGGTTAGCCTCTCAAATTATTATCTCATATTTAGCGCAACTCTGCAACAATTTCTTTCACTGTCACTGTCTCGACTCCGACTTTGCGAACCACGCACGCCGCCGCCGTTGCCGCCAAAACTGCCGCATCATATAAATTCGCTCCTGCCGCAACAGCAAGCGAAAGTGTGCTGATGACAGTATCCCCTGCCCCCGCCGCATCATAGACTTCGACGCGGTGCGGTGGAATATGCTCGGCAGTTCCGTTCGCGTGAAAGAGCGTCATGCCTTTGGAACTCAAAGTCACCAACAGCGTTTCGATTCCCAATTTGCGAACCAACGCGATTCCTGCCTCCTCCAGCCCTTCACGCCCCGCAAACGGCAAATCGGGACTTACTTCTTCCGCCGGAATAAGAAAGCGATTGTCGTTGGCGAGTGTTTGTGCCTCGAATTGGTTCAACGAGACCGCCCGCGCTCCGGCAAGCAGATGCACATTCGGCGGCTTCGGGTTGCTTGTCACGACAACGCTGTTTTGCTGTGCCAAACCGAGTGCCGCCGCCGCGACTTCCGGCGTGAAAACGCCCTTGTTGTATTCCGAGATGAGAAGCAAATCAGCAGAAGCGATTTGGTGCGTGAGATGTTCGCGGAGACGTGCAGCAATGGTGCTGTCAATCGGGTGCGCCTGTTCGCGATCCACGCGCAGAACTTGCTGACTGTGCGCTACCACGCGGGTTTTGCGCGTTGTCGGGCGTGAACTGTCCGTAACAATGCCGGAAACGTCGGCGCCGCCACGCTCCAAATCGGCAGCAAGAGCGACTCCTGCCTCGTCGTCGCCAACAACGCCGATAACAGTCACCTGCGCTCCCAATGCAAGCAGATTATTGACGACGTTTGCCGCCCCGCCCGGAACCCGCGACTCACGCTCCACGTCAATTACCATGACAGGGGCTTCCGGCGAAATCCGCGAGGTGCGCCCCCACACGTATTCATCCATCATCAGATCGCCGAGAACGATGATCCGGCGTCCGGCAAAATTGTCCAAAATAGAAAGCAAATTCGGGTTTGTGGTCATACGCTGGAGTCGTCGCAATAGAGTTCGCGGATGCGGGCAATAACATTGGTCGTTGAGCGACCTTCGACAAGCGGCACAATTTCGATGCGCCCGCCATACTGCCGCACTGTTTCGGCTTCGGGCAGGGTTGCGGGATTGTAATCGCCGCCTTTGACATGAACCGACGGCTGGACAGTCTGAATCAGAACATTGGGGCGTTCTTCGTCGAAAATGGTCACATAATCTACACAGCCAAGATGCGCCAACAGTTCTGCCCGCTCGTCCTGCGGAATCAGTGGACGCTTTTCGCCCTTCAAGCCGCGCACAGACAGGTCGCTGTTGATTCCGACAACAAGCAGATCGCCGAAATTGCGGGCGACTTCAAGATAGCGAGCGTGTCCGACGTGCAGAAGATCAAAGCATCCATTGGTAAAAACGATGCGTTCGCCATTCCGCCGCCGCTCGATCAAGGCGTCGTGGAGCTGCTCGCGGGTCAAAATTTTGTCGGAGGCGTGCATCATTGGCAGTGTGTCAATTCGTCTGCGGAAAGTTCTTCGGGCTTTTAGGGTTCTTCGGGCTTTGCAGGGCTTGCTCGGCGCGTTCGAGGTCGGAAAGCACATGACCTTGAACCCAACAGCGCAGTTCGCCTACAATCAAAAGCATCTTGTCCACATCGCTGCGTGGACTGTTCGGGTCATCCTGCCAGTTTTGCAATTGAGTTTCCAGTCGCTTCAACGTGCTGGCAGTACGTTGGGCAGGTGTAAAGAATCGGTTCATGGCGTTGTCACTCCTGTCGGGACACTCAGGAAATGGACGGGGTTCCTCTCACTGGTAGGAGTGATATTACTCCAAAATTGCGAAGAATCCTGCGTCTCCGTAACAAATTCTTGGCTTCGTCCCAAATTGGGTTTCGCGTTGTCTCTGTGTAGGGTACAGTAATCGGAGTTTCGGAGCAACAGAACACAGGAAACCCTATGACAATCGCCATTGATGGACCCGCCGGAGCGGGCAAAAGCACGGCGTCGCGGCGCGTGGCTGCTGCCCTCGGATTTACCTACATCGACACCGGAGCCATGTACCGTGCCTTGGCACTGCAATCGCTGCGAACGCAAACCAATTCCGAGGACGGCGCGGCACTGACAGCGTTGGCGGAAACTTATCGCCTTGCCTTTTCGCCACTCGACACAGAGATGAAGCAGTCCGTTTTCATTGACGGCGAAGAGGTGACCGATGCCATTCGTGCGCCCGAAGTTTCGCAGTTGACTTCCCGGATTTCCGCATTGCCGGAAGTACGGCGGGCAATGGTGCAGCAGCAGAAACAGATGAGTCGCGATGCGGAAAAAGGCGTTGTTTTGGAGGGGCGCGATATTGGAACAGTGGTTTTTCCTGACGCTGAACTAAAAATTTTCCTGACGGCAAGCCCCGAAGAACGCGCCCGCCGTCGCTGGGATCAGTTGCGTTCACTTGGGATAGAGATGGAGTTCAAGCGTGTTCTTGCCGACCAAATCGAACGCGATAATCGTGACAGCCACCGTGCCGATTCGCCGCTCGTTCCCGCTGCCGATGCCCATCTTCTCAGCACCGACGGCTTGATCCTTGAAGAAGTCATCGCACAGATATTAGTGTTGGCATACGCCGCCAACGCACCGAAGTAAGGAAATTACCATGCTGACCGTAACATTCGAAGAAGCCAAAGCCCAATTTGACTCACTGGTTGCAGCCGCCTATGGAGGGGAGGAAATTATTTTTGCCGAGCCGAATAAACCTCTGCTCAAGTTAGCAGTGATCACGCCCGTTTCCCAAGAACAGCCAAAGACTCCACAGTTCGGAAGCGGCAAAGGGCTGATCACTTATATGGCAGATGATTTTGATGCTCCTCTTGATGATATGAAGGAGTACATGGAGTGACAACATTTCTCCTCGATTCGCATACTGTTCTCTGGTTTGTGGATGGCAATCCGCTTCTGCCGTTGCCTTTGAGGGCGATTATCGAAGACAAATCTCAGGAACGCTGGATCAGTTTCGCGACAGCGTGGGAATTAGGCATTAAAATCGGTTTACGCAAATTGAAAATTCAGACTTCGTTGGATGTTTACTTGGAAGAACATATGCTTTCGCGTGGAATCAAGATGCTTCCAATCACGATGCCGCACATTATGCAGATGAGCGGTCTGCCCCTCCATCATCGTGACCCGTTTGACCGTTTGCTCATCGCGCAAGCACTCCATGAGGAGATGACATTGTTGAGTGTAGACGAGAATTTCGACGCTTATGGTGTAAAACGTGTATGGTGAGCAAGCAAAAAGCAATCTCGGAGGTTGACGTTCA
>CAZPZP010000019.1:0-16275 GCA_964591025.1 uncultured Chthonomonadaceae bacterium | reverse complement strand
GTATCAGAAAGCAAGCAGGTCGGGCACATTTTGCGCCCGACCTGCTTCTTTTTTGTCTGCTTTAAGAGAATTGATTTGCTGAATCGGGCGAAGTTATGAGATAATAAGAACCGAATGGAAACCAAAATGATCGGGTTTGCGTCAAGGAAAGCGAATGCTTATCAGGATTCATTCGATGGAACAAAAAGTTTTAGCGGCTTTAACACCGCATTTTTCGAGCGATCTTAAAGCAGATATTGTATTAGACCTCTTGTAAGAGTACAGCGAAATGAATTTCTCGTGCAGGTCTCGTTCCGCCGTGCCGTGCTTCGCACTCTCAAGGCAAGAGAATTTCGTCCGTAGGACGGCTGTTTTTGAGTCGGGTACGTTCTTGTACCCGACTTACGCAAGAGGTCTATTGGAACAGACGACAAACCGATATAATGGTTATATTTTGTCTGCGGATTTCGAGGAACTCTCTTTTCTTAAACGTCAAAAGCGCGTTTTTAACATTCTGCGTCCTGCGCTTGGAGCCGACGTACAATCGATCTCCATGCTTTTCACCTATACACCAGAAGAGTACGCAGTAATGGAAGCATCATAAAACTTTGAGCAGGAGCAAAGAGGATTTAGGTTGCTGAATGTTTATTTTGCCTGATAACTGAGAGCAGCCGGTTTGAGACAAGATAGTAATAATAAAAGCATTGAGCGAAGATTTTAGAGGAAGAGCAGAAGGCAATGAGCAAGGGAACAGTGGTTGCGGCAATGAGCGGGGGCGTAGATAGCGCGGTCACGGCGGCACTTCTTAAAGAAGAAGGCTACGACGTGATCGGAATCACGCTGCAAATTTGGCAGGAACACGCCGATCAGGGCAAATATGGCGGATGCTGCTCGCTCGGTGCTGTCGAGGACGCCCGCCGCGCCTCCGCCAAAATCGGCATTCCGCATTATGTCCTGAACTTCCGTGATTATTTCGCGGAAAAGGTCATCAATCGCTTTGTGGACGAATACAGTAAAGGGCGCACTCCCAATCCGTGTGTTGAGTGCAATCGCAGTGTCAAGTTCGATGAGCTGCTCCGTCAAGCGGAACAACTCGGCGCGGATTATCTCGCAACAGGTCACTATGCGCGGATTCGCTTCAACGAAACCACCGGACGCCATGAACTGCTTCGCGCCATAGACGACGCCAAAGATCAGGCTTATGCGCTGTATACCCTCACTCAGTATCAACTCAGCAAAACCCTGATGCCGCTCGGACATTTACCCAACAAGCAGGAGACGCGCCGCCTCGCCCGCGAATGGGGTCTGTCGCTTGCCAACAAGCCCGATTCGCAGGAAATTTGCTTTGTGCCAAAAGAGGGCTATATCTCCTTTCTCAAGGAAAAAGCCCCCGCCGCAGTCCGTGCCGGAAAAATCGTAGATACGGGTGGCAAGCCTGTCGGCGAGCATGAAGGCGTGGCGTTCTATACTATCGGGCAGCGCAAGCGACTCCCTGCCAGCACGAATGGTGCGCTTTACGTGGTTTCGCTCGACGCCGAAACCAATACCGTTGTTGTCGGCAAAGATGAAGAGTTATTTGCTTCGGGACTGATCGCGGATACCTGTATCTGGAGTGCCATTTCCGACATCGAAACCGTGCAGGAATCTCTGCCCGTCATGGCGAAAATCCGTTACAACGGCACACCGGCAAAAGCGACAATCTGCGCCGGAAACGAATCTGATACAGTCGCCGCCCGCTTCGACACTCCGCAGCGTGCCGTGACGCCCGGACAATCGGCGGTATTCTTTGGCGGCGAAGGCGACGAGTTCGGGCAAGTGGTCATCGGCGGCGGCGTCATTCGCGAAGCCATCTAAACCACAACGGACACGACGGACACAACGAAATGCAAAAAACGATCCACGAAACACAGGGGAAACAAAACCAAAGATGCTCGAAACGTTTTTTGGTTCTTAATCTTGGAATTGTCCCTGTGTCCCCTGTGTTCCCTGTGGTTCTATCATGACGACTGAGCAAGCAGCATTGTTAGAACAGGCGCGAGAGGCGGGGCGCAATGCCTATTGCCCGTACTCGAACTTTCCTGTCGGGGCGGCGGTCAAAACGGAGCGCGGTGTCTTTATCGGGTGCAATGTTGAAAACTCCAGTTATGGGTTGGCAATATGTGCCGAGCGTGTCGCGATTTTTGCGGCGGTGGCGGCGGGTGCGAAAGAGTTTGGGACGATCGCCGTATCGTGTTTGAGTTCGGGTGAGAACGATCCGCCGTCAAGTAAAATGCCGTGCGGGGCGTGCCGCCAAGTAATGACCGAGTTTTTGCCGCAGGAGAGTTGCATTGTTGTAGATGGCGCAGGGATATGGCAGATCGCCGACCTGCTGCCGGAAGCGTTTCGATTGGTTGCTACTGAAAATACCCTCGAAGGAGTCAAGTCGTGAATAACGAAGAAGATCGCAGTGTTTTGGTAAGCGTGCTGGCGGGGATCGGGATCGGCGTTTTGGTGGGAGCCATCACCGGCTTGCTGCTCGCGCCGCAATCGGGAAAAGAGACCCGTGATGATTTGGGCAAATCCATGCAGGATTTGAGCGACAAAGTGTCGGAACTCGGCAAGACCGTCGGGCATAAAGTCACGTCGGCAGTGGAGCGTACCCGCTCGCAAATGACTCAGAAATTGGGTGAAACGCCTGATGGTGAAGAGGCAGCGAGTTAGTTTTCAGAGAGTACGAGGCGTATGGCAGAAGTTTCCTTGACCAAAGATATAGGGACAATCAATGATACTCTCCCTTCCGAAGTCTCGGAGGCGGCAGTCATTGTTCCTGCGTCGGCGGTTAATGGAACAGTCTCCCATTCGTTTGCGGCGATACAAAACGCGGTTCCGGCGGCGGCATTGTCCAGTGAGGGACTGTATCCGCCCCGCGCCATTTTCCCCTTTGGTTGGACACGCAGCGACCTGCGCCGTTTTATTGGATTGACAATTACGTTCCTCGTCGGGGGTTGGTTTCTCTACCAAGTCCGCTCGATTGTGACGCCGTTTCTAATTGCATTTGCACTGGCGGGTTTGCTCGATCCCGGAATTCGGGCGGCAGAGCGGCGCGGGCGATCTCGTGTTCAAGCGATTTTGGCGATCTACTCTTTTGCCCTCTTGTCAGTGACGCTGTTCTTCGTACTGATTATCCCGCCGGCGCGGTCTCAGTTCGAGAGCATCAGCAGCAATTATGAGGCGTACTATTCCAATGCCACACAGAAACTCGATCTACTTCTCAAACAGAATCAGCCCATGCTGCGCCGCTTCAATATCAAAGAAGAGCGCGTACAGGACATTTTTTCCGCGAAGCCGGGGCAAGAGGGCTGGCTGAGGCGCACGACAACGGGCTTGATTGGCGGCATCACGCTGTTCCTGCAAGATGCGGCATCGAAACTGTTCTGGCTCATTATTATTCCTATCGCCGGATTTTTCTTTATGCGGGATTTTCCTCTCATACGCGGCAGAATCATCTCGCTCTGCCCGGAAATTTATCAAGACGAAATCGAAAAGATCAGCGTTGGCGTGGTGGATGTCTTCAGTCGGTATCTCAAAGGGTTAGCGCGAATCTGCCTGTTGTACGGCGCGATGATGTGCTTTGTGTTCTGGGTTTTGGGCTTGAAGTACTGGCTGTTTTTGGGCATGATGGCGGGGACACTCTATGCCATGCCGTATGTCGGTCAGTTGATTTCGGCGACGGTGGCGGGCGGCATCGCCTACTCGATGGACGCGCACAAGGCGGGTTTCTTTTTCTCGGTCAGCCCGAACTCGACGGGGTACGCGATTGCGTGCGTCCTCGCCGTGATTATTCTCAACAACGTGTTCGACCAGATTATTTATCCCAATATCGTCGGCGAATCGGTGGGCTTGCATCCTGTTTTGAGTATCTTCGCGCTGGCGTCCGGCGCGACGTTATTCGGGATATGGGGAATGCTGCTTGCCGTACCTGTGGCGGCATCTATTCAGATTATCTTCTCGTTTTGTTTCCCCAAAATGACCCAGCCTGTACCGGAACACTTACTCGGCAACTCGGCTCATCTGCCTGTCGGATAGATATTGTCTTGTGGGAGCGCAACTTTCGCGCCGTCGTCTGTGTCATAATAAAAACTATAACCAAGGCTATGAAAGAGAAGAGTACGCAGGTTGCCGCGCAGACAGAGAGGGAGCGATTGCTGAGAGCCTCCCGTGCCGATGCACCCGCCGAACGTCGCTCTGGAGCCGCGATTGAACATCGCCGGGATACGCCCGTTATCGCGTGAAGAGTGCTTGACCTTGCTGACGCCCCTCTACTTGCAGGAGAAGGGAATAAAGTGAGGTTGGGAACAAAGGTGGTACCGCGTGGGACTTTATATGCCCGCGTCCTTTGGCTGAAAGGCTGAGGGACGCGGGCTTTTTGCGTTGATATGTCGAATATAGACAAGTTTTAGCACACTATATTTCCCGATTCGCCGCCTATATGTTCTTTATTCTGTCCCTGACAAACTATAGGAGGGCAAACTTTAACTATAGCGACATAAACTCTCTCTTTAGGCATATAAACTTTAACTATGGCAACGCAAAGTATAACTATAGTGTCATAAATTTTATCTGTAGCCGCGTCAACTTTAACTATAGTCATATAAACAATGAATGTAGCCGCTCCATCAACTGTTATTGTCCCCTGTTTGGGACAGTGCAAGCATTCAGAAAGGATTTTAATACTCATGCAGGAACTCTCCAAGACCTATTCCCCCCAAGAGGTGGAGGCAAAATGGTATGCCTTCTGGAAATCGAACGGTTACTTCCACGCCGAACCCGATCCCAACAAAGAGCCGTATTGTATTACCATTCCGCCGCCCAATATCACGGGCAGTCTGCACATGGGACACGCTCTGAACAACAGTATATTGGATACTCTTACTCGTTGGCATCGTATGCGGGGCTTTGCGGCACTCTGTTTGCCGGGTACAGACCACGCGGGTATTGCAACGCAGAACGTCGTAGAGCGAGAACTGCAAAAACAGGGCATATCGCGGCATGATTTGGGGCGCGAAAAGTTCATTGAGAAGTGCTGGGAGTGGCGCGAGCAATATGGCACGCGCATCTATCACCAATTCGAGCGTCTCGGCTGCTCTTACGACTGGGAGCGTGTGCGTTTTACTCTCGATGATTCGTATGTTGCCGCCATTCATGAGGCATTCCGTTCGTGGTATGAGCGCGGGCTAATAACGCGAGGGCGCAGGGTCGTCAATTGGGATATCAAGTTTCAATCAGCGGTCTCCGATGTCGAAGTGGAGACCCGCGAAGTCAAAGGGAAACTCTATCACTTCCGCTACCCGTTTGCCGACGGTTCCGGTGAGTATATCACCATCGCCACGACGCGCCCTGAAACCCTTTTGGGAGACAGTGCCGTTGCCGCAAACCCCAAAGATGAGCGGTATATTCCACTGTTCGGGAAGATGCTGAAACTGCCGTTGACTGACCGCGAAATTCCATTGATTGCCGACGATTATGCAAAGCCGGAGTTCGGTTCGGGAGCCGTCAAAGTGACTCCCGCGCACGACTTGAACGACTTCGAGGCGGGACAGCGCAACTCTTTGCCGCAGCATATCGTTATCGGAAAAGACGGACGCATGACCGAATTGGCGGGCGCGAAGTTTGCGGGAATGGAGCGGTTTGCGGCGCGAAAAGCGGTTGTCGAGGAGATGGAAGCGTTGGGTTTGGTGGAGAAAATTGAGGATTATACGATACAACAGCCCGTCTCGGAGCGTTCCAAAGAGGTTATCGAGCCGTTGCTTTCGGAGCAGTGGTTTGTGGATATGAAACCGCTTGCCTCGCCCGCAATCGAGGCGGTCAAGCAGGGCAAAATCACGTTCATACCGGACAGATATACCGCTATTTATCTGCATTGGATGGAGAATATTCGCCCTTGGTGTATCTCGCGGCAGCTTTGGTGGGGTCATCGCATACCAGTTTGGTGGACGGACGACGCGGGGGCGACAGGCGGCACGATTGACGAGTATACCGGTCAGCGTCACTGCTTCGCCCGCAACAAAGAGGAAGCAATCTCGACGCTCGGAACCGAAAATTGCTATCAAGATGAGGACGTTTTGGATACGTGGTTCTCGTCGGCGTTGTGGCCTCATGCAACGCTTGGTTTTCCTGCATCAACGGAGGATTTGGCGTACTTCTATCCGACGAATCTCCTCTCAACCGCGCAGGAAATCCTCTATTTGTGGGTCGCCAGAATGATCATGACGGGACTTGACTTCATAAAACGTCCCTATGCGGACGGCGCACGACCTCCCCTAACCCCTCCTTCGCAAGGAGGGGAATCAAACACTCCCACTCTTTACGCGAATCCTTCGCAAGGAGGGGAATCACAACCACCCCCTAACCCCCTCCTTCGCAAGGAGGGGGAACAAAAAACTCCCTCCCTTTACGAAGGGGAGGGTTGGGGAGGGGTTTCTGCAACCGATGCGGATGGACTTGTCAGTAATGACGGGCAAACGGTGTCTGTCATCCCGTTCCGGGAGGTTTATATTCATGCAACGGTTCTCGATGAAAAGGGCGAACGCATGAGCAAGACCAAAGGGAACGGAATTGATCCGATAGATTTGATCGAGCAGGTCGGGGCGGATGCGACTCGGTTTGCGCTGTTGCAACAGGCGGGAAAGAATCAGGACATCAAGTTCGGCGTGTCGCGCACGGAGATTGCCGGGCAGTTTTGTAATAAACTCTGGAACGCTTCGCGCTTCGTCCTGATGAATTTGGACGAGAATACGACGGGAATACTGCCCGCACTCGAAGCGCGAACCACGCTCGATAACTGGATACTTTCCAAACTCAACGCTGCCATCAAAACGGTCAACAGTTCGCTGTCCACCTACGATATGGATGACGCGATGCGGGCGATTTATCAGTTTCTATGGAACGATTTCTGCGATTGGTATGTGGAAATGGCGAAACCACGCCTGAGGAGCGACGACGCGGAAGTGAAGGCAACCGCGCAGAATATGCTCGCGTTTGTGTTGGAGACGACCTTGCGCCTGATGCACCCCGCCATGCCTTTCATCACGGAAGAGATATGGCAGGCATTGCCGCAGACTTCCGGCTCGTGCTGTATCGCCGCCTATCCGATGCCGAACGCAGAGTGGGATAACGAGGAAGCGGAAGCCGCGCTTGAGACGACCATCGAAGCGACGCGGGCATTGCGGAATTTGCGGGCGGAACTCAGTATTTCGCCTTCCGTGCAGCTCTCGGCGGCGGCAACGGCGACGAATACCGAGGCGAGAACGGCACTCACGGAGAATGCGGAGTTGATCGCATTTTTGGCGAGGTTGTCGGCGTTGACGATTGTCGAGACGGCTCCGAGTGCGGAGACAGGCAAGTGGGTTGGAACTCCAATCACGGGCGCGGAGGTGTTCTTGGAGATCGGCGAGTCGCTCGATATGGACAAGGAAAAGGAACGGATTGCGAAAGAGTTGGTATCCATCGCCAAAGAGATCGAGAAGGCGGAAAACAAACTGGGCAATGCGAGTTTTGTGGAGCGTGCCGCGCCCGCTGTTGTGGAACAGGAGCGTCTGCGCCTTACAGATTGGAAGGCAAAGGCGGAAGCGTTGGAGGAGAGAAAGCGGCTATTTACGGTATAGCCCGTGCCATACCGTTGAAAATTCCCTGAGAGACGGCGGAATTTATTCCGCCGATAGGGGCGTTCCGCCTGCCGTGCTTCGCACTCTCAATGCCTTGCTCAAGAACGTATTCAGAACAGTATTAGGTTGCCGAGTACAAAAACGTACTCGGCTGAAAAACAGTCGTCCTACGGACGAACCCATATCGTGACGAAGTGTAATCTCACATACGAAAGATTGCTACAGTCCGTCAAGGTCGGCAATGGTACGGCTGACTTTGAGCAAGCGGTCATAGGCACGCGCCGAGAGACTCAACTGCTGAATGGCTATGAGTTCTCTTGACTTGCTGTACGTCTCATTTCTGCTCTGAGATTTTCGAGTTCCTGTGTCAAATCATGCATTGTTTGGAGCATCGTTTGTTTCTCTGCTTCTTCTCTTTCATCACGACGTTTACGCTTTCGATTGGCTATAATTGCAGGTCGGTTAAGATGAAGATGATCAAGATGAAATTCTCCTGTTTCTGTCAATGCTTGGAGGCTTCCATTGTTCAACTCGATCAAATGTTCTGTAATATTATCATGCAGAGGGTGAAGAACTCGCTCAATGCTTTCGGGTTGCCAATAATCGCCTTTGTATTGATTACAGGCGTTGCAGCAATAAACAAGGTTATCGAGTTCATCACTGCCATTGTGCGACCGTGGCTGAAAGTGGTCAAGGGTCAATTCAGCACCGACATCAACCTCGTTTACTCCACAATAGCCACATTGGTAGCCGTATTTTGCTCGTAGGGCGTTGCGTAGACTCTCGCGCACTATCTCCCTACTCCAATTTGTTCTGTATTGTCTTCCAAAACTCTCTGAAGTTCGGCATCAATGGCTTGTTGTTCTTTCTGAGATTCCTCAAGCGAGCGTTTCATTCGGTTCACTAAATTTTGCTGACGGCGTACCAATGTTTTCAAGATGCGATTCTGTGCCTGTGTTTGGCGCGTTTTTTGCTCAAGTCGTTTTGTCGCGGGGTGCAAATAGGCGGCTTCTTCCTCTTCCAACTCACGGATCATCCGAGCAAGTTCCTTCTGCTCTGTACCACTCAGTGTTTTCTCGCGGTCACCTGTTCGCAATTCCTGAAATCGTTTTCGCTGTTCTTCGTTCCACATGGCATTTTCTCCTCAACGCTATTTTATCATAGGTCGGTAAGTTTGTGCTATCCGTTCCAGAATTTGCGGTCAAGAGAGCGGTATTGAATGGCTTCGGCGACAGGAAATGATTGTCGTCTTACCCATTCCCTAACCTACGGTCAACACGGCAGTTTAATCATCTGCCAACTTTCGATTTTCAGACCCTTCCTCTCGACGCAGCCCGATTTTGCGCTGTTTCGGTTGGGGTGGTGTCATCAATTGGCGAATGGCATCGAAAACGACGGCAAAGCGTTCATCAGTTTTCTGTTCCAGTTCCTCTAACTTGCGGGCGAGTTCGGTGTTGTTGGTCATCAGATAGCGTAAACGAACAAATGTCCGCATGATCTCGATATTGACCGCGATGGCGCGAGGACTGCGAAGGACACCGGACAGCATGGCGACGCCCTGCTCAGTGAAGGCATAAGGGTTCGCCCGGCGACTACCGCCCCAACTTGAAGTCACAATTTGTGATTTCAAGTTGGTGAACTCCTCGTCTGTCAGCTGGAACATAAAATCGGACGGAAATCGTTCGATGTTGCGTTGTACTGTCTGCACAAGTGTACGAGTTTCGACGCCATACAACTACGCCAGATGCGGACTGAGCAGAACGCGCTGCCCGCGAATCGTAAAAATCAGATTTTCCATTTGTGCTGGTACAAGTTTCAATTCCGCTTCACTCATTGTGCTTGTCCTCTCCGTTTTTTGAGGTCACAAATTGTGACTTCAAGTTGGCGAATTTTTCTTGCTCAACGCTATCCGTTCCAGAACTTGCGGTCTAAACTGCGGTATTGGATCGCTTCGGCAACATGAGCGGGGAGAATTTCCGGCAGTCCGTCGAGGTCGGCAATCGTCCGGCTGACTTTGAGCAAGCGGTCATAGGCACGCGCCGAGAGACTCAACTGCTGAATGGCGGAGCGAAGCAGATTTTTCGCCGGTTCGGACGGAGCGCAATAGGCACGAATTTCCCGCGACTCCATCTGCGCGTTGCAGAACAGGCGGCGCGGCGCGGAGGTCGAGGCGGGTTTGTCCAAGGGGTGCGGGACAGTATCGTCGTTGTTTTCAAGGGGAAGCGGGTTGGCGAAGCGTTCCGTTTGTTTGGTTCGCGCTTTGCAGACACGAGCGCGAATGGAGGCGGAACTCTCGCCAAGTTGCGATTGAAGCAACTCCTCTTCACTGAGGCGCGGCACTTCGATGTGCATATCAATGCGGTCAAGGAGCGGTCCTGAAACCCGCTTGAGATATTTCTGCACGGCACTCGGCTGGCAGCTACACTGCCGAAAAATGTCGCCGTAGTAGCCGCAAGGACACGGATTCATCGCGGCGACTAAACAAAAATTCGCGGGGTAGGTATAGGAAGCGGACACGCGGGAGATGCTGACAACACCATCTTCGAGCGGTTGGCGCAGCACTTCGAGGGCGTCGCGTGCGAACTCCGGCAATTCGTCCAAAAAGAGAACGCCATGATGCGCCAAACTCACCTCGCCCGGACGCGGAATCGTGCCTCCTCCGACCAACGCCGCCGTACTGACAGTGTGATGCGGACTGCGGAACGGACGTGTATTAACGAGGGCATTTTCCGCAGACAGCATTCCCGCGACTGAATATAATTTTGTCGCCTCTAATGCTTCCTCTACACTCATCGGCGGCAATATCGAAGGCAGCCGTCGCGCCATCATCGTTTTGCCGGAACCCGGAGAGCCGAGCATTATGAGATTATGCCCGCCCGCCGCCGCAACTTCCAACGCCCGCTTGACCGACGCATGACCTTTGACATCGGCGAAATCGTGAGCAAAATTCGGTGTCGCCGGATCGAGAATTGTAGGGTCATACGGCAGCGGTTCGAGCGTTTCCGGCACAGATAACGCCCGCGCAATTTCAGCAAGCGTCTGCACGGGATAGACATCTAAATCGGTCACAACTGCCGCCTCTCGCGCATTTACAGCAGGCAAAAAGAGCCGGTGCTGTCCTCGTTCTCGCGCTCCAATCGCAACCGGCAACGCGCCGTTGACAGACCGCACGCCGCCATCGAGCGACAATTCTCCGATCATTATTGCGCCGTCGAGATGCTCCATCGGAATCTGTCCGGTTGCCGCCAAAATTCCCACCGCAATCGGCAAATCGAAGTTCGGTCCGGCTTTGCGAATGTCGGCGGGAGCCAAATTGATGGTAATTTTTTTATCATAGGGAAAGAGGAAACCGCTGTTTTTTATCGCAGCACGCACCCGTTCTTTGCTCTCGTTGACAGCGGCATCGGGCAAGCCGACAATCGACATCATGGGTATTCCGTTGCTGACATCAATTTCGACGGTGATAAGATAAGCGTCTATGCCGAGAACGGCACTGGAGAGGATATGAGCGAGCATAAGAAAAGAGCCTCCGAGCGAGCAAAAGCGTTGATAATAGACAGCGTGCTTTTTCTCGTTAGAGGCTTCCGATTCCTGCTTATTTATGTCTCAAAATTTCAGAGTGGGGATTCTATGCGGAATTGCCAGATTCAGAGGGTTCGCCGCCCCCGCTCGAAGGCGTCTCGCCGCCAGACGGTTTACCCGGACTTGGGTTTGAGCCGCCTTCGTCAGGTTTGGTTCCTGTATCGGGTGCTTCGGCGGGCGGAGTTTCCGTATTTTCGACGGGAGGCGTTTCGGTTTCGTTGTCGGGCGTCAGGCTTTCGGGAGCAGTCTCGGGCGTCTGAATTCCTACCGCTTCCGTCCTGCGTCCCTTGCGTCCGTTTTTGCGACGGCGTTCACCGCGATCATTTTTGACGACCATTGCACTCCGAGGCGGCACATTGACGCTGACAGAAGTCAAGCCATCGGGATAAAACAGACGGCGAATCAACTCTTCCGTTTCCAAAACCTTCACATAGACATAACTCGTGCTTTCAACGACGGGAACGGTACTGAGTTCGATGTCCTCACGTTTCAATCCCCGTGCGTAGTTGCCGAGCGTCATCATCTGATCCGTCGTCATATCGGTACTCAAGTTATCCATCAGTGCGTTTAGAACATTGGGCAGGCTGGCAAGAGTTGTCGGTGACTTGATTTTGCCGCGCAATGCCTCGATAAACTGCTGCTGCCGCTCCGCCCGCTTCATATCGTTGTCGCCATGCCGATAGCGCACATAGCCCATCGCCTGATAGCCCGTGAGATGCTGATAGCCCTTTTTCAGATCGATATGCAGATTGCCCCAGTTGTCATCATATTTCATATCACGCTGAACGTCGAGATCGATTCCGCCAAGTGCGTCCACAACCTTCTGAAAACCCTCGAAATTGAACGCGGCGTAATAATCCACTCCGATCCCAAAAACCTGCTTGATCGTCTCTTTCGTCAGTTCAGGTCCGCCAAAAGCATGAGCCGCGTTGATGCGGGTATAACCGTGATCAGGGATATGGACGTAGCAGTCACGCGGAATACTCATTGCCCTGATAGTTCCCGTATCGAAATTGACTTTGGCGAGCAACATAGCGTCGCTGCGTCCCCGTTTGCCTTTGATAGGAACAGGGCGTCCCCGCTCAAGTTCGTAATCGGTTCCGAGAAGGAGAAGGGTAATTTCGTGCTGTCTTTCGACAGGGAACTGAATATCTGGTTTGTAATTGGCGAGCGGGTCGGAGAGGGGATGGAATATCTTATTGTTGATCAATGTGCGAACAATATCAGGGCTTTTCCAGTAAAAATTGCCGACAAAAGTCCCCGCGAGGACGCTTGTCAAACAGAACGCGCCCACCAACGCCCACTTGGTATATGTCCAGCCTGTGCGCGACGGCTTGCCTGCTTTAGAGACATTCGTTGTCTTCATCGGTGGACTGGTACGAGAGGTATTATTGGTCAACGGAAACATTTCGTTGATCGGTTTCTCCGACTCTTTCACTGCGAACTCTCTCCTCATTCGGTACAACGGCTTGGGACTTCTCTTCACAAAACTCTACTGACACAGCGAAATGAATTTCTCTGATAGGGGCGGTCTCGCCGTGCCGTGCTTCGCACTCTCAATGAGATTGGGTCTCGCAAGGACGCGATACGTCGCTCTTGTTCTCCAAATCTGAACTCACTATAACGGTTTTGATGCGATTCTGTCAAGAACCAAGCCCAATTTGTCTCTCAAAACGAGAGATTTCTCTTGGGGACTCTCAAGAATTAAACTGTTCCATCGCATTGTCGGGTACTGAAAGTACCCGCCTCGGTGTCCTTCGGACGAGCGTCCTGCCGGACGCACCATGTAAGAACAGAACGATTTTTTTGTTGAGACTCCCTTACTACTCCCTATTTCCTACTCTCTACTGCCTCTCTTCCCATTGACATTACGCGAAGCCGTGCCTATAATGCGTCCATGAACATTATTTTCATCGTAATCGACACATTGCGGGCAAGCCGCCTTTCCTGCTATGGTTATGAGAAGCCGACAAGCCCGACGATTGACAGATTAGCGGCGCAGGGCGTGCGATTCGAGCGATGCTTTGCGCCCGGCATTCCGACAACACCTGCCCATACCACCATCTACACTGGACAGCACCCATTGACTCATAATATCGTCGCGCATGGCGGCAGTGTGGACTTGGATCGTCGGACGCCTGTTTTGCCCGAATTGTTGCAAAATGTCGGTTATACCACCGCCGCCGTGGACAATCTCTTCGACATCAAGCCGTGGCTGGCACGCGGCTATGAATTCTATATCAATCCCTCGCATCGTCACAAAATGCGCTTGCTGGTGTCGTGCGAGGAGATCAACGCCCGTGCCATTCCGTGGATCAAAGCCCACGCGAGCGAGCATTTCTTTCTCTTTCTTCATTACTGGGAACCGCACACGCCTTACTTACCCCCAGAACGCTATCGCCAATTCTATCCGACAGATCGCGACCCGTTTTCACCGGAACATACGACTTTCGCGCCGATCAAGCGACAACCATTTTGGGGAATGTTTGGCGATACGTGGTTCAACAAATTGGGACAGGTGACCGATGCCGAGTATATCGCCTCGCTCTATGACGCCGAAATTCGCCATGTGGACGACGGCATTGCCGAAATCCTCCAAACGCTCGACCACACAGGACTGAGTGAGGAGACGCTTGTCGTCCTAACCGGTGATCACGGCGAAAGTCTCTATCAGCACGATATTTATTTCGATCATCATGGACTCTATGACGACGTGATCCATGTGCCGCTGATCATGCGACTGCCCGCTCAAATTCCTGCGGGAACAGTGGCGCGTCCAATGGTGCAGCATCTCGATTTGGCTCCGACTCTCCTCAATGCGGTCGGCGCGTCGGTTCCGTCGGGCATGGAAGGAAAATCGCTGTGGGAGATGGCAACGGGAGAAAGCAATACGGGCGGCTGGGAGAAAATCGTCGCGTGCGAATGTACGTGGCAGGCAAAATGGGCACTGCGAACCGAAACGGAGAAGTTTATTCTCTCCCGCGAACCCGACCATCACAATATGCCTCTGCGCGAACTCTATGACCTGACCACCGACCCGAACGAGGAACACAATCTGGCGGCTTCGCGTTTGGAGCGGGCGCAGGAGATGGAAGCGGAACTGGAAGCGTGGATTTCTGCCGGACTGACCCAACACGAGCGCACCGAAGACCCGCTCCGCGCACAAGGCATCACCCTCGGCAAACGCTGGCACTCATGGCGACCCTAAACGCTTCCAAATCCTCGATTCAGGACGCACTGCGTCCTGAATTCTATCAAAGAGGAACATCATTCGTGACGCACTGCGTCACGAATCATAAAGACTTCACTGGAGTTATGCTTTAGCGAGTAAGACACTGCAATCTTCGAGGGGAATTTCTTGGGTATAGCGTTTCGCTAATGCGCTGGCGTCCCAAAGCAAGTGAGGCATAGTCACTCCTCATTTTCGGATCGTATTCCAAGCCAATCTCCGCATTCATTGCGAGTAACAGTTCAGGGTTGTTGGAATTTTCGATCTTGCCGGAGGAATTGCCAGCACGCACGAAATGTGCTATACTCGTCATGGAACCCCAACCCCCCACTGACAACCAAACCTTTCAGGAGTGACATCATGCGACCGATTCAACGATTTTGGCTCGTCGGCACACTGCCCTTTGTGCTGTATGGATGCGGCGGCGGCAGTGGAAACCCTCTCACGCCCGATACCCGCAGTGCTTTGGAACGCGGCACCGCTCAGCTCAACCAAGTGGCGGGGGGGCAACAGCCGACCAACCCGCAAAACCTCAAATCCATTTTCGATCTTTTCAATGAAGCCATCGCCGCTTCGCCCAATACCTCTGTCGCCCATTTCGGCGCGGCAGTCGCCCTGACAGGCTTGCTCAGTCAAGAGGCAGACGGCAATCAAACCGACATCATTACCGTCGCCAACGTCGGAAGCGGCACAAGTTCAGGAGGTAGCGGCGGCGGTTCCGGTGAGACGCCTTCCGAAATTCCGCCTTCGCCGCTCGACTCCACCGAACCGCCCCGCCCCATTCCACCTCATCAGACGCTGGGACTATTCTGGTATCTGGATCGCGGCTTGTCGAATCCGCTGACCCTGCTCAATATGCTGTCGCCGGTCACCGATTTGCGCTTTGGTTTCCTACCCTTCAATGGCTATTGGGGCGATGATACTCGCGGACGCGAAGAGATGCTGACAAAATTAGACAAAGCCATCGAGCATCTCAAAATCGTGGAAGCCGACCCGAATTTCACCTTCCAACTCAATTCACCGGATCACAACGGGCAATCTGTCACCGTTGGCTTGCCGGAAGTTCACCTGTTCCATGCCTACGTCGAATCGCTGCGGGTCGAGACCGCGCTTTCACTGGCGTATACTCGCTCTTTGGGCGAACGCCCGCCCCTGCCGCCGACCATCTCCAGTGTTTCGGCATTTCTGCCCGGCAACAACGACGCCAATGGTGATGGCAAACTTTCACCGAACGAATATCTCGCGCCCTCGCCATTTCTGACCTTGCGCGACGCCAACTCCCTCCGAATCGCCAAGCAAGCCATGTTAAACAGTGCGGAATTCGCAGCAAAAGGCATCGCGGGCATTCTGGCACGCCCTACCGACGGCAATTTCTTGATTTCCAATAACGCGGAAATGCAGCGGGTTCTCGTCGAACAGCGCGACAAAGTTTTGCCGCTCTTGCGTCAAGCAACGGAAGGCGCGATCACCGTCGAAATCCTGCGTGCTGAACCGCTTCCGATGCTGATGAACGGAGCAAGCACTTCGGGCAGACCCGATGACGATGTGCTGTTCTCCTCGCCCATCGATCTGCCGCCGACTCCGCCAAGCGGAACCTTTCCAACTGAGCAGGTGACGTTCAATCTCGCGGCATGGTTCAATGCACCGCCCGCCGACCTGAAACTGTTCGCGCCGACCTATCCGCTCGATACCAACGGCTGGCCCCGCTACGACGAAGCGGTCTATCCCGATCTCAACTTCGGCGGACTCTTCCCGAACGGCTTGCCGAGCTACCTGCGCTAAATTCAGAACCACAGGGGACACGGGGAACACAGGGAAATTCACAACAAAGAAGCAAAGGAC
>CAZPZP010000018.1:10487-16308 GCA_964591025.1 uncultured Chthonomonadaceae bacterium | reverse complement strand
GGAGAAAGGGAGAAGAGGAGACAATAAGCGAACATATGATATTTCGATAGGAGCAAGGAACAACTGACAAGCGATTCCCGTCATGCTGATCTCAAGAAGCGTTATGAGGCGTTTCAGAAGAAAGGAGACTTCAATGTCAGATATGGAAACTCCTCCCAGCACCGAACGGGATGATATGGCTCAGGCGGAACGAGAGCGGGGACGGCAATTCGATGATCACAACGATTTGAGCAACGCCGACCCGGACAGCCCAGAGAACGAAGAGAGAACAGACCGCCAATACGATCAGAATCAAGGCGGTTTGCTTCTGCCGGGAATTGAACCGGGCGGTATGGAGATTAGTGGCGGCAACGAACCCGACAGTGATGACGGGGGTTTGAGCGGAATCCGCCCCGAACAAGATGAGGAACTTGACAACAGCGGGAAAATTTCGCGCAGCAGTATGGGCGGCTTGTAGACCTTTATTGCACGCGAAAATTTCCGTATTATCTTGGCGATAAAATCCACCATGACGAAGTTTTGCGTGCTGTTGCGGTGGATTTGCCTTGTCTTTTGCACGAAAAGTACGCTTGTTAAACGCAAAAAAGCACGCTTGTTAAAAGTTACTGATAGGAAATAAGAGGCAATTGGGGAAACAATTTCGCGAAGGATACCGTCCTGTCAGCAACCTGCCGATGACCTCATATGTAGCAGGGGACATTGATTGCTCACACTTTACGGCGATACTTCCTAAACTTTAGGACGCACCGGCGCAAAGCATGAGGGGTTAGCAAATGGCGAAACCATATTTTGAGAGTCATTAGGAGGCGTCTCGAAATAAGGCGTCAATGGCGGCAAAGCAGCGCACAACAAATGAATGCAAATTTTGCTCTCAACGTGGAGCAAGTAGAACGAGACTAAGTGAGACCATGATCGCCTCACTTAGTCTTTTTTTATTGCTCGTGTTGGGGCAGGGAGACGGCTGGCAGAAATTACAGAGGCATAAGCCAGCATTCTCGCCGAAGAGATGAGTGTGCTGCAAACGCTTCCGCCGCACTTTTGTTTTGTTTACTGGGAACTTCCTCCCCTGCGTCATCCTTACTATTCTTAGAAACACAAGGAGAGCAGAATGAACAATGCAGAGCAACAGCGTATCACAGAAAACACGCAGGGCATCGCCCTTTGGCATCGCTGGGGACCATATCTCAGTGAGCGGCAATGGGGAACAGTGCGTGAAGACTATTCGCCCGACGGCGACGCTTGGGGCTATTTGCCGCACGATCATGCTCGCTCCCGCGCCTACCGCTGGGGCGAAGACGGACTCGGCGGTATTTGTGATCGGCATGGATTTCTCTGCTTTGCTGTCGCCTTGTGGAACGGGTGCGACCCTATCCTCAAAGAGCGGCTCTTCGGGCTGACCAACAGTGAAGGCAATCATGGCGAAGACGTAAAAGAGGCGTATTTCTATCTCGACAATGTTCCGTCGCACGCCTACATGAAGTTCCTTTACAAATACCCGCACGCTCCCTTTCCCTATCACGAACTCAAAGACATCAACGGCAAACGCAGCCAACTCGATGCGGAATTTGACCTCGCAGATACGGGAATTTTCGACAACGGACGCTATTTCGATGTGCAGATCGAATACGCCAAAAAATGTCCCGAAACCATCGCCATTCGCATCACCTTGACCAATCGCGGCGACCAACCCGCTCCCCTCACGGTATTGCCGACGCTCTGGTTCCGCAATACATGGAATTGGGGAACGGAAGTTGAACCCTCCTCTATCGAGAAGCAAAGCGCAAACACGCTGTATGCCGACCATCAACGCTACGGTTCGCGCTTCCTAATCAGCAACGACGCCAACGAGTGGATTTTCACCGAGAACGAAACCAATACAGAACGTCTCTATGATGTCCCCAATCGCTCGCCCTCTGTCAAAGACGGTTTCCACCGTTACATCGTCAACGGTGAAAATGAAGCCGTCAATCCTGCCCAAACCGGAACCAAAGCTGCCGCTGTCTGCCAATACACTCTCGAACCTCAAGAGAGCAAAGTCATACGCCTTTGGTTCGTGGAAAACACCGACGACTTGACGCTCGAACCCGCCGCGTTCGACGCCCTGTTCACGACGCGCCAGCAGGAAGCCGATACATTCTACGAGCAGATCACGCCCGATTTGCCGCCCGACCTCCGTCTGATTCAGCGACAGGCGTTTGCGGGTCTGCTGTGGAACAAACAGTTTTATCATTTCGATGTCAAGACATGGCTGACCGGCGATCCCAACTTTGCCCCGCCGCCCGCCTCACACAAAACCGTTCGAAACAGCCATTGGTCGCACGTTTATACCTCCGAAATTCTCTCGATGCCGGACAAATGGGAATATCCTTGGTTCGCGGCATGGGATACCGCATTCCACTGCATTTCGTTCGCCCTTATCGATCCGCAGTTCGCCAAATATCAATTGTTGACTCTTCTGCGCGAATGGTATATGCACCCGAACGGGCAGATTCCGGCGTATGAGTGGGCGTTCTCCGATGTCAACCCGCCGGTTCATGCGTGGGCTGTCATGCGTGTTTATCAGATCGAACAGAAGAGTACGGGCAAGGGAGACCGCGCTTTCCTCGAAAAAGCGTTTCATAAATTGCTGCTCAATTTTACGTGGTGGGTCAATCGCAAAGACGAGTATGGCAACAATGTGTTCGAGGGCGGTTTTTTGGGCTTGGACAACATCGGCGTCTTTGATCGCAACGAGTCACTTCCTGACGGGAGTGTGCTGGAACAGGCGGACGGCACAAGCTGGATGGCGATGTACGCGCTGAATATGCTCATTATCGCCCTCGAACTCGCTCAGGAGAATCCCGCTTATGAAGATGTCGCCTCCAAATTCTTCGAGCATTTTCTGTTTATCGCCGACGCCATGAACAAAATCGGCTTGGACGGTACCCAACTTTGGGACGAAGAGGACGGCTTTTTCTATGATGTGCTGCACCGCGTCACGGGCGAACAGAAACGGCTGAAACTGCGTTCGATGGTGGGCTTGACTCCGCTGTTTGCGGTCATGACCTTCGAGGAGGACGTTCTGGAGCGGTTTCCCGGCTTCCGCAAACGTCTGGAATGGTTCTTAGAACATCGCCCAGAATGGACGAAAGGGTTTGATCGCCCCGGCGAGAGTCGGCGGCGAATGCTCTCGGTTGTGCGGAGCGACAAACTCAAGCGAATATTGAGCCGAATGCTGGATGAGACGGAATTTCTTTCACCTTATGGGCTGCGTTCGCTGTCCCTTGCCCATTGCGAGCAGCCTTATTCCATTGAACTTGACGACAGAATCTATACGTGCGGCTACGAACCGGCGGAATCGACGACGCGGACATTCGGGGGCAACTCCAACTGGCGCGGACCGATTTGGTTTCCGCTCAACTATCTCGTCATCGAATCGCTGCAAAAGTTCGATTACTATTACGGCACGGATTTGCAGATTGAATGCCCGACAGGTTCCGGGCGTATGATGACACTTTGGGAGGTTTCCGTCGAATTATCACGTCGGCTTATCAGTCTTTTTACACCGGACGATTCGGGCAAGCGGGCGTGTTTCGGCGAGCAAAGCCGCTACAGCGACGATCCACATTGGCGCGACTTGCTTCTGTTCCACGAATACTTTCACGGCGACAACGGCACGGGACTCGGAGCCTCACAGCAGACGGGTTGGACGGGGCTTGTCGCTAAACTGATTCAGCAGAGCGGAAAATAGCACGCCGCCTACGCAACATTTGCGATATGGCGAAGGTCGAAACGGCTTATTCAATAGACCTCTTGCGTCAGTCGGGTACAAGAACGTACCCGACTCAAAAACAGACGTCCTGCGGACGAAATTCCCTTGCCCTATCGAGTGCGAAGCACGGCACGGCAGAACGCCCTCCGTCTGAAGAATTTATTCTACTGTACTCTTGCAAGAGGCCTAATAACAGTTTCGGCAGGCAGAAACAGTTCGCTGACACGAATTTTGGCATCGGGGCGACTCGTCGGAGCGATTTCAGAGTCGGCTTCTATCGTTATGATTGTATTGTAGTTATTTTCTTTTGGCTCTTGATGCACGATGATACGGCGTTTGTTGACATCCGCGACCCAATACTCGACAATGCCGGCGCGTGCATAGAGTTCGGACTTATCGCGTATATCGGAGGCGAGCGTCGTGTCCGCAATCTCAACGACAAGCTGCAGTTCGTCAGGACTGGGATGCCGATGGATAAACTCTCGTATCGGCTTGGTCATCACAAAAACGTCGGGTTCGGGGAAATTGATCTTTTGATCTTTGAGTGCTACTTCGATGCCGCGCTGAGTGCGGACATAAACGCGCCCATAAATCTTCTCCAACCAAATGGCAACCAAATCCAAAACATAACTACGCGGTGGATTCTGTGCCATTTTGATAATAATCTCCCCGTCAATCAGTTCCCAGCGTTCCTTCAGCAAACCGTTATCGGCGAGGAATTGAACCTCGTCGCGTGTGGAGCGTTTGCGGTCAGGAAAGCGGTCTTCGACAATGATTTCGGGTGCGATGGTAGTGGGCATTGTTCTTCTCTCCTCTGCACTATAGTTCTCTTTTCCCCTCACTCTCAGAATACCCCGCAAAGCGGAAAATCAACTGGCGACATTTTCCTGAGTTTCATATCCTTTCGTTTTTTTTCGTGTTCTTTCGTGGATCAATCAAAAAACGCAAGGAGATTGCAGGGGATATGGCGAATACTTCCGCGCAACGCTTTTGCTTCGAGGAGATACCATGAATACATCGTTCCAATTCAGTGCTGGAGTTTGGAACCTGCACTCCGGTTCCGACCCGTTCGGTCCCCCGGTGCGCCCTGAACGCGATTTTGCCGACAAATGCGCCATTCTGCAAAAACTCGGCTTTGCCTATGTCCAATTTCATGACGACGACGCCGTGCCGATGAGCGTCCCTGCCGCGCAAACCGTCGAGTACTGCAAGCAGATCAAAAAGGTGTGTGACGATCACGGCTTGACCGTCGAATTTATCGCGCCGCGCCTGTGGGAAGACCCGCGCTTTGCCGATGGCGGACCGACTTCCAATAACGCCGAAGCCCGCGCCCTCGCTCTGGATCGCGCCCATCGTTCGGTGGAGATCGCCAACGCTCTCGGAACTGAACGGATTGTTTTGTGGCCCGCCCGCGAAGGAACCTATATCCGCGAAGCCAAAAACGCGATTACCGCCTTCGAGCGACTCCGCGATTATTGCAACGCCATTCTGAACGCCGATCCGAAGGTACGAATTCTGGCGGAAATGAAGCCCAATGAGCCGATGGACTTGATGTATATGCCGTCAACAGGGCATATGCTGGCGATGGCGTATCAAACTGTCGATCCGTCCCGAACAGGAGTGTTGATCGAGTCGGCGCACTGTATTCTGCTCGGACTCGATCCCGCCGATGAGATGGCATACGCCCTGTTCCATAAGAAACTGTGGGGCGTTCACCTCAACGATCAGAACGGCTTAAAGTATGATCAGGACAAGACATTCGGCAGTGTGGATTTGCGCCGCGCCTTCAATCAAGTGGACGTTTTGGTTCAGAACGATTTCGGGACGCATGGCGAAGTGGTTGGCTTGGATGTCAAGGCGATGCGAACACAGCCGCATGAGATTTCCTACAAGCATCT
Source organism: uncultured Chthonomonadaceae bacterium (assembly GCA_964591025.1). Taxonomy (GTDB): domain Bacteria; phylum Armatimonadota; class Chthonomonadetes; order Chthonomonadales; family Chthonomonadaceae; genus CAZPZP01. The sequence goes on along the minus strand of CAZPZP010000018.1, from coordinate 10,659 downwards.
TGCCAACAGCAAAGAGATTTTCGAGAAGTTGGTGGAGTTGTCGGCGACGATAGACCGCGCCGAGTGGCAAGCCTATCGCGACGCACAGGATTATGACGGGTTGGAAATGTTCCTGCTCCGTCACTTCCTCAAGTTCTGAAGGGTTCGAAGTAAGCCTGATTATAACGGGTAC
>CAZPZP010000018.1:0-10387 GCA_964591025.1 uncultured Chthonomonadaceae bacterium | reverse complement strand
ACGATTTCGCCGGAGAAGGGATCGCCTTCGCGAGTCAAAATGCGAAGGGAATTGACGCCGTTTTCGAGTAAATAGGTGCGGGCAGCCTCTATTCCCGCGCCTACGTCTGAAACGCGGTGGCTGTCGTCGCCAAAGCAGAACGGGACTCCGATATGGGCGGCGCGGCGAACCAATGCGGGCGCGGGGTAGGGATGCGCCAATCCTTTGCGCCAGCCCGCCGTGTTGAGATCGAGAACCGCGTCGTAGGCTTTAGCAGTTTCGAGTGCGGCGTCAATGGCGAGGGCGATACGCGGCGTTTCGATGTCGGACAGCGCGAACCCTGCAAGTTCGAGATTGCGACGAATCAAATCGAGATGCCCGACAACATCTGGCTGGAGCGTTTCGATCATGGTGACAACGGTCTCATAATAGCGGACAGCAAAGTTTTCGATGCCGTCGCAGTGTTCAACAGCGTGACGATAATCGGGAATGGAGCCGTCAATTACCAGTTCGTCCACATAATGCACGGAGCCGACAAAATAATCGAAATAGCGTCGCCCGCTGGCATCTGTTTGTTCGATATAGCCGCGCATCTCTGGAATATAAGTCGCAGTCGGCACAACTTCCGCCTCAAAACCGCGCAGAACGATCAAGCGATCCGCAAACTCCTCCGCGAATTCCGAGAGCAGGGCGGTATAGGTCTTGAAATTATGAAGGCTTGTCGTCACGTCCCAGCCGCGCCGAATCTCCTCCTCATAGAGAAAGCGGGCTTCGGAATGCGGAGCGTGTTCGCTGACGCCGAAAGTGTGATAGCCCGCCGCGACTGCCGCTTCCAACATTTCACGCAGAAGACTAGAGGCATGGTCGCAAAAGTCGCTACTGTGTCCGCCATGTAGGGACACACGCCAAGGTTCTCGGTTCATAGGTTTAAGGTTCTTTCTCTTTCTCGTTGGGACTTCATCGGCGAGTCCCTTATGATTCTATATATCAGGCTTCATCGGGCAAAAACGTGAATTGGGCAATGGACGCGACGAGTGCCGCCGAATCGCCGCGATATTGCTGCAATCTGGCGCGAAGTTCCGTATCCCAGCCGCGTGCCGATTCCGACATCTCCATAAGAAACTCAAAGCCAACGCGCCGCACATAACGATCATTGCTTGCGGCAAAAGTGCGTTCGATTTTGTCGCGTTCTTCCTCGCGGAAACGAGACGCATACGACGGAATCAGACTTTGCGTCAGCGTCATCAGAACGTCGGCGTGCAGTTCGCGGGTCTGCGCCATCTCCACAATGTGCGTGATCACTTCGTCTGCCGTCAGAGCCTGTATGATCAGAGAAATCCGCATTTCGGCTGTAATTGCGTCAGTGGCGAGAACCGGCACTACAGCGCGAACCATCGGCGCGGAATACGCCTTGCTGCGATAGACTTGACTCAGCAACGCCTCATACAGTGTTTGCAAAATGCGGCGGTTCGGCATCTGTTCCGCAATGAGATCGGCAAGCAAGCCAAAGTCCGACATTCCGTACACACCGACAATCGCCTGCGCCGCCAGTGAGCGTTCCTGCGGCAGTGCCGACTTTGTAAACCCTTGCAGACGCGGCAGCAATTTGCGCTCGCTGTCATTGATCGGCAGTTCGGCAAGCCGCGTCAACAGATCAAGGCGCACTTCCGGCGATTTGTGCGCGAGTCCGATTTCCAGCACGCCGATCAGCCGCATTTGATTGCTCGAACTTAAGCCTGTTTCGGGCGTGCGCCCCGCCATTTGTGCGAGTGGTGCGTCATCAGACGCGGCAGCTTGTTCGATGATATTCCACGTTTCGGGGCGATCCCGATAGTCCCAAAATGCCCGCAGCAACGCCACACGAGTATCCCGATGCAAATCTTGTGCCGACTCTGCGATCAGGAACTGAAACGCTTCTTCTGTTTTTAATTCGCCGATAAGACGCAAAATCTCTTTCGCTATCGTAACCTTGCTGCGCGGTGCAGCAATTTGCGCTCGCTGTCATTGATCGGCAGTTCGGCAAGCCGCGTCAACAGATCAAGGCGCACTTCCGGCGATTTGTGCGCGAGTCCGATTTCCAGCACGCCGATCAGCCGCATTTGATTGCTCGAACTTAAGCCTGTTTCGGGCGTGCGCCCCGCCATTTGTGCGAGTGGTGCGTCATCAGACGCGGCAGCTTGTTCGATGATATTCCACGTTTCGGGGCGATCCCGATAGTCCCAAAATGCCCGCAGCAACGCCACACGAGTATCCCGATGCAAATCTTGTGCCGACTCTGCGATCAGGAACTGAAACGCTTCTTCTGTTTTTAATTCGCCGATAAGACGCAAAATCTCTTTCGCTATCGTAACCTTGCTGCGCGGTGCTTGCGAGAGAACCGCAAATACTCGTTCCGGCTCCGAACCCAAGACCCACTTTCGCAAGCCATAAATCGCGTAATAGGCGCGTTCGCTGTCATTGAGAGCATCGAGAAGCGTTGGTATTCCTTGATCGCCGTCGAGGCTTCCCAACGCTTTCAGAGCAAGACTCTGCTGAAAGATATTTGTCTTTTGTTCTGCCATGCGTATCAGAACGCTGAGTGTTGTTGGCGCGAGAACGGGCAGGTTTTCGATCTGAGCGAACGCAGCAAACATCGCGGAATTGTTTTGAGCTTTGTCGGCGAAGACTTCGGTCAGGGTTTGAGCGAAGACGTACTGTTGTGTCGCTGTCCAGCGTTGGAAACCGGAACGGAACGGCAGCAGAATGCGGTTGCGCCCGGTGCTGAATTTCCCGCGAAACGTCTGTCTGCCGAGGTAAGGTGTGAGCAAATCCTGCCGTTCGCGGTGCAGATATTCATATATGGGTTGATTGACGCCCAAACTCACATCACGCAGAATTAACTCAGGAACCAACTCGGTGAAGCGTTGGCGTGCGTGCTTATGCAGGAGATTGAGAGCCTGAGAAGCAGGATACTTCTGCCCGGTGCGTTCCATGACGGTTTCGAGCAGTTCAATGCCCTCCTTCCAATCGCGCAGTCGTCTGCCGAACATACTGAGGGCTTGCATCAATGCTTCTTCGCGTTCGCGTGTGATCCACGATGAAAATACGGGGAGCAAAAACGCCGAAATCGCTGCTACATCATTCGCGCTGAGTTTGTCCGCAATAGGATAAGAGACCAACTGCCCCGTCGCTTTTATGATCTCGCCGAGACGTGGTGCTGCCCATTCAGGAAACACGGGCAGGAGACGGAATACCAGTTTTTGCGCGTAATTGGTGGTGGTATACGAGCGGTCTTTGGCGTCGAGCATTGCCTTCAATATCGCGGTCAGCGATTCCAAATGTTCAGTTTGGAACGCCGGAACCGGAATTTCGGACAAACCCATCAGCATACGGAGACGAACGGGGTCTTGCTCCGATTTTTTCGCGGCATAAGTTTGAAGAACGTCGCCGAGATGGTCGCGCTGAAACCACACGGCATGAGCGGAGACATACAAAGCGGTTCCGCGCAGTTCAGCGTCGGGGTTTTTGAGGTACGGTTCGAGAAGGGTCTGCATCTCGTCCCAAGGCAGATAAGCAGAGTATGGAAGGCGTTCGTGCGGCGTGGCGGCAAATTGCGGCAGAGCGAGATGGCGGCGGGCTTCTTGCTCACGGCGTTTCGCGGGCAGATAGCCAATGAACGCAGCGGGAACAACAGCATCGGGGGCATAGAGTGCGTCGAATGCGGCTTCACGGCGTTCGGGGCGGAGGCGTTTCAAGAGGCGTGTCGTGTAAGAGCCAGAGATCGCGCCCCACTTCAGCAGAGCGTGGAGCGGCGCATCGTCGAGGCGATCCGCGACGGCATCGAACGCGCCCGACGGGATGCTTCCGGTTTGCAGTGCCAATGTCGCGAGTTCGTTGGGGCGGCGACGCGCCAACACCGACACATCGAACTGAGACAGCGGCGCAACCCGCGTCAATTCCGTCATCAGAGCGAGTGCCTTGTCCGGGACCTTTTTCGCCAATAACGGCAGAACACTTTTGACCTGCCACGCGAGGCGCAAATCGGCACTCTCGGCGGTTTGGGCGCGAACAAGCAGGGCGTCGGCAACAAGACCGGGATGAAACTTTGCCAATCGCCGCCAATTCTGTTCACTCAACTGTTCGATAAGGGCAGGAAAGAGACGCCCTGCAACTTCACCGGAACCATACGCCAGAAACTGCGGCAGTTCGGGGCTGTTGAGTGCGGCGAGGCGTTCCAATTCGAGATCAATGATGCGGAGGCGTTGCGCTTTGCGAAGCAGAATCAGAATCGCCGCTCGCTGCCGTGTCGAAACGGTTTCGAGGAGGGCATTGATTTCGGTTTCGGTGCAAAGAGCAGCGGCTTGCTTGAGGGCGGCATTCCGTATCAAGCGCGATTGGTCTTTAAGTGTTGCGAGAGCCTGTGCGCCGTCACGCTTGCCATAGTTCGCCATCAGTGCGAGCCATCGCTCATAAAAGTCGCCGGTTCTTAGATCGGCAAATGTGGCGGCAAGTGCGGTATTGCTGTGGGATTCGCGTCCCCACCCGATGACACGGCGCACCCGCTCGCTGTAGGACAGAGTTTCTACTGCGTTGAGCAGAGTCTGTTTGTTCATGGAAATTTCCTTGATTCTTGATTTGTATTTCTTATTCTGGCACATTGGGGCTATGGTATAATTGGCTTGACAGAAAGTTGATCACGAGAGTTACAAAGGAAGAAAGCCGAATGTCCACGCTCTGTATCCATATCGAAAAAGAGAAAACCGATGCGTCGCGTTTTCGTGCTGTGCTTGGAGATCGTCATTCGACGGGGCAAACAGTCGGGCAAGCGATTGATGCCCTTCTCTCTCATTGGGAGTCGCCCATCGAACAGGCAGAGGTTTTTATCGAAGAGCCTCAATCCGAACAAACAGAAGGAAATTACATCGAACCCCATTTAGTCAATGAAGGCGGATTTTGGGTCATTGCAGGAGGCGAATTTTCTCACGAAGACGCTCAGCGTGATTTTGTTGCCGAAATGCGAGAAGAGAGGATACGTTCATTCTTTCCAACTATAGTCAAGGATAAAACATCGGAATGAAAATTCTTCCCGATACTTCTGTTATGATTCCGGCGTTTCTAAAGATGCATGAGAATCACAGCAAAGTTATGCCGTGGGTACACAAAATTCTGTCCGGTGAATTCTCTGGAATTCTCTCCTCGCACTCACTTGCCGAGACTTATTCTGTACTTACCCGTATGCCTGCCCCTTACCGCTTATCTCCTGAATTTGCTTGGAGTGCTATCGAGGCTGATCTACCGGTATTTGAGATCGTTGCACTCTCAGAGGCAGAAATCCTAATCATTCTTCGGGACTTATCCGCCCGGAATATCGGCGGAGGGTCAGTTTACGATGCCTTGATTGTTGCCGTAGCACGCAAAGCCGAAGTGGATTTGATCTTGACCTTCAACATCAATCACTTTTCACGGATCGCCCCTGATCTTGCAGATCGCATTCAAGAGCCATAAGTCGTATTGGGAAGTTAGGGAAAAGCATCGGAGAGACGGGCAAACTCTTCGAGCGAGAGGGTTTCACCGCGACGGCTGCCGTCAATTCCAGCACTTGCCAAAATCTCTTCCGCTTTGACGCGATCCTCCATTGTCAGACCGAGACCGAACGGTTCCGGCGCACGAAGCAGGGCATTGAGGAGCGTTTTGCGGCGTTGGGCAAAGGCGGCGCGGACAACATAAGAGAGCCGCTGTGAGTCTTTGACGGGGACGGTTCCGGGCATCACCGGATCGAGCGTGATGATCGCCGATTCGATTTCCGGTGGCGGAATAAACACGGTGCGCGGAACCATCCCGACGATATTGACATCACAATGATACTGCGCGAACATCGTAAATGCTCCTACCGCGTCATCGCCCGCAGGAGCCGTCATGCGTTCCGCCACTTCACGCTGAACCAACAGCACAATGCGCCGAATACGCGATTTGTTCTCGATGAGATGTTCCAGAATCGGGGTTGTAATATAGTAGGGGATGTTGGCAACAACAGTACCGCGTACCTCGCCGAACGCCTGATCGAACAACTCTTTGAGATGCAAGCGGAGAAAATCGCCAAAAACGAATTGCACATTCGGCATATCTGCGAAGCGTGTTGTCAGTAACGGCTGAAATCCGGTATCAATTTCAACGGTAGTAACAGAAGAGGAAATGGCGGCGAGTCCCTCGGTTAAGGCACCCATCCCGCCGCCAATTTCGAGAACAGGATCGTCGGGCGTGAGGTTCGCCGCCCGAATGATTTTGTCCCGGATGTTGCGGTCACAGAGAAAGTTTTGCCCCAGTTTCTTGACAGGGCGTAGTCCATATAACCGCAGAAGTTCGCCAGCCCCTGTTGGGGAGAGAACGTCGATTTTGCTCACAGCATTTTTCCTGCGAGCCTTGCCCGCGTTCCATGACATCCGACGGTTCTAAGCATCCGTCGGCAGTCGCCCCGTGTTACTCCAAAACCCAGACGCGGGCGTTGTGGGTTCCCTTTACGTCTCGCCGGGAGTCAACACATAAATCAATCCGGGAGCCTTTGATTGCTCCGCCAGTATCGGCGGCAATGGCATACCCGTAGCCTTCAATATAGAGCTTCGTTCCCAAACGAATGAATTTGGGATCAACGGCGACTACGCCGCGTTTCGCTCGTATTCCTGTTGCTGTCATTCCTGTTCCCGACCCTCCGCAGTCGAAGGGCAGATAATAGGTCGCTCTCATGGTCAGGGCGCGATTGCCGCCTGAGAAGTATCCGCCGCGTGAAGGCAACGCAGACCGGATACCGACCTCGATAATTGCCGGAACAGGTTCTCTGATCGTACGTGCGCGAAGGATGTCGCGCCGCTGTTCTTCACCATCCGCACGGGTATAAACCCGATAGATAATGACCTTTTCGCCCATTGTCCCTTGTTGTAAGGGACGCGAGGTGCCGTTTCGCAGTTGCGAAGTGGCTTTCCTTAGGGTGGGATAAGGGATTGGCTCTCGCACCGTGACTTTTTGCGAAGTCGAGACACTGGCAGGCAGTGCTTTGTTCGTCGTCTTGGTGTTGTTGCTGTCGACGTTTTTGGGATTTGCCGCGCCGTTCTGCCCTAAAGCAGTGATTCCGCCAATGGCGGCAACGGTCAGCAAAGAAAAACGTCGGACGAGGGGGTTGAGGGTCACTCTTAGCTCCTCCTATTCCTTTCTGCCAAGCACCGTTCGGTTGCCTGATCTGTCTGCGAACCTCCTTGACTCGTTTGCTTAGGCTGACGTACTGCTTTGTTCTTACAAAGAGCCTTAATCTTTCAGAACGGGGCAGTATGGCACTATCGCCGGCGCAGTGTCAAGGTCAATTCAGTAGACACAATTAGCCCTTTTTACCACTCCCTGCCACTTCCTGCCCCTCTCTCACAACCAAACACAGCAAAAAAACCGAAAAAAAAAGTCGAAAAAGGGCTTCCGATGTTGACACATTTCTACGTATTGTACTATAATAGCGGGCAACGAGAAACAACTCTGTTTTCTCGATGCTTTCCCGTAGTGAAAAAAGTTGACGCCGCGTTTCGTCCGGCGAAAGGGGAATCGATGAAGAAAGAATTTATTGTTGAGCGTCAAGGCAAGTCGTTTGTATTGTATGCAGGTTTGCTCGATTTGGCGCACCAAAACGGACTGAAATCCATCAAAACAGAATTGGTACAGATTCCGCAAGAGGCGAACAATCGCGTGGCAATTGCCGTCGCAACGGTTGTCCTGCAAAAAGAGGGAATTGAATATACCTTTACTGGAATCGGCGATGCGGCTCCCAACAATGTTGCTCCTGCCATGCAGACCTGTTTGATTCGAATGGCTGAGACACGAAGCAAGGCGCGTGCTTTGCGCGATGCGGTCAACGTCGGCGTGACGGCGTTGGAAGAGTTAGGCGATGAGGGCGCACACGACGGCGCACCAGAGCGCGGCTATGCCGTGAGTCCAAAACGAGGCGGAAATTTCTCCAACAACCGGAACAATGGCAATAGTAGCAACTCAAATCCGCCAGCGCGAAATGCTCCACGCCCGACGCCTTCCGTTATCGAAGAAGAGTCCGCACCAGAACTGGTCTCTGCGACAAATTCTGCCCTCGCGTCCGATGGCTTGAGTGAGCAGCAAGCCGATGCCATTCGCAATTTGTGCAAGCGTCGCGGAATGGAACCGGAAACACTGGTTAAAGAGAAATACCAACTCGGTGCCGTTTCGGAACTCTCACAGTCACAGGCGAGCGAACTGATTCGCACACTCAATCAACCGCAGAATGGACGAACGCCTGTAAGTGCAGGGTAGAATGCGACAATCAACTGATGACATCCGTAAACACAACTCCTGTCCCTGTAAATTTACAACAGGGACAGGAGTTGTGTTTGCGGTTCTTTAGATCGGCGGAATGAATTTCTCCGTTGGGGAAACTGCGTTGCTATGAATTTGCCTCTTGTGCGGGCATTGAAAATACCCGGCACGATGGCGTTCCGCCAAGCGTCCTTCGGACGCGATACGGTTGGAAGGTTGTGCCGTCCGAAGGACGGTGAGCCGCAGGCTATGCAGACGGGGATTTAAAACCCCCGCTCTTACCGTCAGCAACGAGATTTGGACAGCAACAATGAATTTCTCCGCTGGGGACAACTGCGTTGCCGTGCTTCGCACTCACAGAGGGAGAATTTCGTCCGCAGGACGCCTGTTTTTTAGCAGGGTACGTTCTTGTACCCTGACAAAAGACACGGCGGAATGAATTCCTCCGCTGGGGGCAACTGCATTCGCCGTGTGAATGCGATTAGGGGCGGTCTGTCGTAAAATACTCGCTGACGGTGCGACTCGCTTGAGGAGGAATGCGGTCTACCGCACGGTTTCCTGCGAGTGACAGCGCGATAACAAGCGGGAAGCGTCCTTGTGGTGCGCCGCCTGTATACGTCCCTTCGCCCCACGCTGTTCCCCAAGAGAGAATATCGAACTGTGTAAAGTGCCGTGCTTTGCTATCATAGCGAAGAATCCCCTGCAAGCGGACTTCTGCCCCCTGCGTCTTGGCACGCTGCATTTGGGCAAACCCTTCCCAGCGCAGAATTTTCTTTGCGGCATCCACGACGGTCAGGGTCATTTCGGACTGCCGGAGATGATCGCGCTCCCAATAGTCCGGCTCGCCACGGATATTGTCCACAAGATGAAATCGAATAAAACGCTCCGCAATGGCAGGAGGAACGGGATAGCGCAGACCGTTTTGCCACGTTGTCGGCAACAGCGACTGCTTCTCTTCGGCGGTCAGCCAGAGGTGATCACGCCCCGTCGTCTGATTGGGCGACCATGCTTCGCCGGACGGCACAGGCAGGGGAATTCGGGAGAATACGTTGAGGACTAATCCCTCTTTTGGCGGAGTACGAACGTAGCGGGCATCCTGCGGCGAATCTCTCCCGATCCGAACGGCTTGCGGCTCGAATTTGCGAAAACGCTGGAGAGCGGTTCGCATCATTTCGAGATTGCGCTCCGGCGAGCCGGAATGGTTCAGCGAACCGAGGAATTTCCCGTCCGCAGTTGCCGCATAAACTCCTTGCCGCGTAATATCTTTCGACAAATTCCGATTGTGACCCTGTTGGGCAACTTGCCAGAAGTATTTTCCTGCTTCGTCCTGCTGACGATGCAGATACCACTGATCGCCCGCATAAGGAACAAATTCGGTCTGAAGCAATTTGACGATTTCAGGATGTGAAAATACGAGCGCACGGCCCGCAACGCCATTATTTCAGGTACATCCCAGCGGATGCCCGTCCATAATCCACAGCAGCAAGGGTTTCTTTTCCGTCACCGCCTTTTGCCGCGCTTCTTGAAGGTCGGCAACCCAAGGAATCTCCGTCCATCGCTCGCCCGCGCCGCTCGGTGCGATGGCGGTATGGAGTTTTGTAAACCGCTCTGCCGGCAGTGTTTTTACCTCAAAGCCGGGAACAGCCAATCCGTCAAGCATCGGGGTGGACGACTTTTGCGCCGACGCGAATGTCGTCATTCCGAGCAGCAGTATCGCTGCAAACTTTTTCATGTTTTTCTCCAGTGACCTCTCAAAATATCAAAAATGTGCGGGTAGAATACTGGACAATCCCTGTTTATTGGGAAGCCGCCAAACGCTGCACCCCTCGCCGATAAGTCGCCGCAGGAAAGGGTTTGTTGCATAAGGATTGTATAGCCTCGATCCTCGATATGGGAGAAAATAAATCAAAGGCATTGCAGCAGAGACGAAAGCGATGCAGAAATTGGCACAAAAAATGCCGAAAAAGCCAGTAGTTTGAATAGACTTCTTGCATCAGTCAGCGAGCATAAGATTGTACTACGGGTACGTTCTTGTACTCGTGCCATCTAAGACGAAATAAATTCCTCCGCATTCCCAACGATGCTGGATACAGCGGAATAAATTCCTCTG
>CAZPZP010000017.1:0-16313 GCA_964591025.1 uncultured Chthonomonadaceae bacterium | reverse complement strand
TAGCGTCGGGCGTTTTGAGTCGGTATCGCGCCCGAAGATCAGCCGCCGTCAGAGCGACATTCTCTTTGACGTAACGTGAAGTCACATTCTGTGTTCCCACGAGGATTTGTTGGTACCTCGCAGCAAGCATGGTGTCACCCGTCCTGAGAGGATGAATTAATACCTCCGTGAGTGTCAGCATTGAAGTGAAACCATACATACTTCCCTGTTCTATCTTTCGGAAAATCGCTTGCACACGCGGATAATACTCGACATTGCGCTCTACAAAATAGATGAACGGCATCGTGTCTATGCCTATAAACTCTACATCATGGATTGCTTCGTCAACGGTCATGGCTTATCGTCCCACTCCGCACGCATCGCTTTGATATACTCAGTGGCATCTATCCCTATCGGGTTGTGCTCTCCCACCCCAGCAAACTCCATGATGCTGTGCAGTTTGCGGGTATCCGGGACTTCCTCTGCCATATCGGCGGCGGCAAGGGCAAGTATCTCCAATTTTTCCTTATTGGAAAGCGGCTTGATGTAAGCCTCATAAATATCCGTGGTGCGTGACCGCCTCGGCTTTATAGTTCCCATCTCAGTTTCCCTCCTTAACTATGAGCAAAGTCAACTTCACTCTGGCATTACGTTCGGGACAGCGACGTGGCTTGAGACGGCTTGCATCAAAGATGTCATCGTTTCTGATCCCACTCGTCGCGCATCTCCCTGATATAAGCGTCCGTGTCTATTTCCTGCCATATCTCTTTACCCAATCCCCGCAGTTCCATGATGCTGCGTTTAGGCTTTTGCGGCTTCGTTTCTGCCTCGCCGGGTGTAATATCGGGTTCCGCTTGTGCCATCTCAGAAGTCAAAAGTGCCATCAATTCCAACTTTGCCTTTTTGGAAAGAGACTTCAGATAAGTCTCATAAACAGTTTGGACGGTTTGTGGTTTTTCGATAGTCGCTTCCATGTCAGTTTCCTTTCTCTATTGCAGAGAAGATCAGTTCCACTTTGGTATTACGTTTCGGACAGCGGCGCGGGTTGACAAAAAAAGTCCGTGCCGACGCATTGGGGCGCGGATTGTCAACGATTGCCGCCGGATCGGGATACACCGCAATCAACGAACGCGAAATGTCCGCCTCAAAACCTTGCTTGAGAACCCGCGAACCCGTAAAGACCCAAGCACCGCGCTCCAAAGGTCTCTCTTTGGGCATGGTCATCATCAGGCTCTCCGCCGGAAGTTCCTGCATTACGCCTTTGCTGTCGCGCCACTTCACCGTAAGCGTAATCTTATCGCCCTGCGGCGTTTTGCGTTCGCCTTGAAATTGCAGCACATTTTTGGGTTCCAAATCGAGCATGAGCAAGGCAACCTGCAAATGGAGCGGGCGAATATCCAACCGCAAAACGCTCTCGTGCAGTTTGCCTTTGGGAGCCACCGCCACATATTCGACGACGCCCTTATCTTGATTGACAACGCCGGGACACGTTATGGTTCGCGCTTTGGTGTCCACCGTAACCGCGCCCACGCGATACACATTATCCGTAATGCGTTCTACCTGCGGCGTCTGCACCAAAACCAAAGACAAGATTGTAGAGAGAAAGTTCATTTTTGGTAGATCGGAAGGAGTCCCGCCGGAACTTGCAACACCAAAATCGCCATCGCCGTCGCATATTCCGGTCCTGTTCCCGCCTCCGCATAGCCGTCGCGCTTCGACCAGCTGCCTTCCGCCGCCTGACGACTGACCAGAAAATCGCGAATGGTTGGATACCATGTTTTCCACAAGTCGCCGCCCGCCTGATATGCCGCTTGGGTCACATAATAGATGGTATAGTAAAAATGCTCGCGGTACGTCCATTCGTTGGTTCGATTGTACGGATGCGTTTTGAGGTATTCGAGACCGACCTGTGCCTCCTTCGCGTCTTTTTCGTTGCCCATGAGCAGCGAAAGAACGCCGCCGCCCGTTCGCGCCGGACCCGATTGCCGCGTAAACACCTGATAGCTGAACCCGCCGTCTGGGTTATTCTGACAGCGTTTGATGTAGCCGATGGCGCGGTCTATCGTCTCCTGCGAGACCTTCAAGCCCGCGTTCCGCGCCGCCCGCAGTGCCAAAACCTGAACCACTGTCACGGAAATATCGGCGTCACCCTGCATTGGCTGATACCGCCAACCGCCTTCATTGGGTTGCGTGCGCGTCTGTGTTTCCTCGATAAGATTGATGGCGGCTTGCAGTTTCACCTTTAAGTCTTTGCGCTTGGTCATGCCATACACTTCCGCCAGTGCCAGCACCGCGAAGCCATGCCCATACATCGGCGGTCCGCCCGAACCCGCCCGTATCAAGCCGGGAGCCACAAAATTGCCGTCCATCTTCACGGATTTTGCCAGATAATCTGTTGCCAAATCCAAGAGCAAGCCGTATTTGCCGCGCCCCGGCTGATGTCCTGCCGACAAAAACGCCATCAAAGCCATTCCCGTGATGCCGACTTCATTCCGATAGTTGCCGCTACGCCAATGCCCGTCCGCGTCCTGCGTCGCTTTCAGAAACTCCAAGCCCTTTTCCACTGCCGCTTCTGACTGCGGCGTTCCCAAATACTCCCGCGCCTCCACGTCCCACGGCGACACGGTGCGCTTGACCGGCGGCTTCTTCGTTTGGGCAGCAACAGGAACCACGGAGGACACGGAGAACACAACGACAATCCATAAGAACCACAGGGAACACGGGGAACACAGGGACAATTTAAGAATTCCATTTTTGTCTGTGTGCCTTGCTTTTTGTGTTCTTTTCTTTTTTGTTTTCGTGTGTTTCGTGGATCGTCCTTGCATTTCCCTGTGTTCCCCGTGTTCCCTGTGGTTCATTAGCGTTTGCCTTTCTCAGACAGGGCGCGGTAATAGCGTTTGACCAAATCCTGATACTCGGCGGGGACTTTCTCGCCTTGACCTTCGCGCAGAGTGCGTTGGGTGCGGGGATCGAGACCGCCGAAGGTTCCGGCGCGAGAATCAACACCAGCCCGGTTGCCTTTTTTCACGTCCTCGATACGGGTCAGCGATTTCTTCGAATCGCCGTTTTTGGGATTGGGCTGCGGCATTCCCTGCTGCTGACCGTTATTTTGCGCCTGTTGCTGCTGTTGTTGTTGCTGCATTTTTTGCTGGAGCTGCTTGGCGGCTTTGTCGAGTCCTTGAATGGCGTTCTCTTGATTGCCCTGCGTCGGCTGTCCGGTTTGCTGTTGGGAGAGTTTCTGCCCTGCTTGCCCCATCTGTTCCGCCGCATTTTGGACGGCTTGCGAGAGTTCCTGCTCGCTTTGCAGCTGCTGTGCCGCGTTTTGGGCGATGTCTTGGGCAGTGCGCTGACCTTGCGACAGTTGGTTGGATTGCTTTTGTTGTTGCGGGGTCAGTTGCTGGTTCGGGTTCTGTTGGCGTGTTTTATCGAGCTGTTGGGTTTCGTTTTTGAGTTGTTGCTGCAAACCCTGTGCCAGCATGAGGTCGCCGAGTGCGGCTTGCTGTTGTGCCTGTTGCGGCGACATGGGCGGGCTGTTCTGCTGTTCGCCGTTTTGTTGGTTTGGGTTGTTCGGATTTTGCCCTTGCTGCTGCAAAGAACGGGCGATGGTTTCAAGCGTTTGGGCGGCACGATTCTGAGATGCTTGGGTTTCGCTTCCGGTATCGGGCTTGGGTTGCGAGAGATTCTGAGACGCCGCTTTCATCTGCTCGGACGCCATGCTCATGGCTTTTTGGAACGCAGGAGACGGAAACTGCTCCGCCATCTCTTTGGCTTGCTGTGCCGCTTGCTTTTGGCGTTCGGAAACCTGCCCCAGTTCGCGCTCGGCGGCGGCGTCCATTTTGTTCTGGGCTTTGGTGTTGTTCAGGCGTTCGGTTGTGCGCTGTAGGGCGCGTTGGGTTTGGGCAAGGCGTTCGACCTTTTCTGCCATCTCCTGCGCCTGTTGCTGCTGCCGCATCTGTTGCGCCGACTGCTCCGCTTGCTGTGCCGCTTTTTCTAATTGTTGGGCGGCATCTTTGGCGGGCTGCTTGGCGTTTTGGGCTTGGTTTTGCTTCAGATTCTGCTGCGATTGCGACAAACTCTGCTGTGCCTGCTGTGCGCTTTTTTGCGCCTGTTGCGAATCTTTCAGACCTTTCGACGCTTCCTGAGCCTGCTGTCGTATGGCGTTCTCTCTCTGTGCCAGCTCTTTGTTGCGCTGGGGGTCGTTGCTGTTTTGAATTTTTTCGGTGGTTTCGCGCTGTTGCTGTGCCAAATCACGGAGTTGCTGTGCCGCTTTTTCGAGGCGGTCTGCCGCCGCTTGAGGCGAGTCGGGCTGCGGCTTATTGGTGGCTTGCTGTGTCGCTTCCGCCGCTTTTTTCAGGGCGTTTGCCGCCTTATCCTGCGGGTTCGCGGCATCGCTCGGATTGTTCTGCTGAAGTTGCTTTTGCGCCGCGTTCTGGTTCTGCTCGGCTTGTCCCTGCTTCATTGCCTGTGCCGCTTTTTGCAGGGCTTCGGCGGTCTGCTTGTCGCCGCGCTCTTGCGCGTTTTGGGCGGCTTGTTCGAGTTGGCGTTCCAGTTTGCGCGACTCAGCGGATGCCTGACGCTGTTGATCTTGATTGATCTTGAGGGCGTCTTTTTGCTCCGGTGTCAGAGCATTGCTTTTGGTCTCTTGGCGCGTGCCTTGAATGTCTTCGGCAAGGAATCGGGCGGCGTCGGCAAGACGTTCCTGCTCTTGCGCGAGTCGGGCGGCTTCATTGGCGAGTTGGTCGGGCGGCGGAGTTCGTTCCAGCATTTCGCGCACTTTTTCGATGTCTTGGCGAATCGCGTTTTGCTGTTTTTCAGTTTCCTTTAGAGCGTCGTTGCGCTGCGGCTTGTTGTTGCCAGCGGCTTGAGCGTTCTGAATTTTCTCGGAGGCTTGCGGCATTTTGGATTGCGCCAAACTTTGCATCATTTCAGAAGCGGCATCACGCCGTTTGAGTTCGGACGAGGTCGCGAGATTGTTGTTTTCTAATTGCGTGCTGGTTTCCGCCATACGTTGAACGAGGGTTTTGGCGTCCTGAGCGGCGGCACGCTGTAACTCCTGCGCCTGAGCGAGTTTGGCGGCATCAGGCTTAATTCGGTTATTCTGGACTTGCTTTTGCGACTCGATTTGCGTTTTGCGGATTTCGGCAAGGGCGCGGGTTTCGGCGTCCAACTGCTCTTTGAGCCGCTTCTGCATCTCCAAAACACTCACGATACGCACCCGAAACGCGGCACTTTTGCCTGTATGCGCTCCGCTCACCGTGTCGTTGTCCGTCGCAGAAACGGCATATTGCAGAATATCGCCGGGCTTGGCGTTGTCATTGGAAATGTCCCATCGCACCGCAAGATTGACGCTTCGTTCCGGCTTGAAATCGGGAAGCGGCAGACTCTGCTTGCCCGTGACGATTTGCTCGCGTATGGCGCGATTCTCTTGGCGTTGAAGTTTGTCATAATTCAGACGCATTGCGGCGACGCCGTAATCATCGTTCGCGGACATATTGATCTTGAAACTGCCGTTCGGAACAAGGTCAATGTCGGTTCCGGGTCGCATGATCTGCACGCGGGGCGTTTCATCTTTGAGGACGCGGATTTCATAGCGCGGTTCGTTGGGATTGTCGAAGCCGTAGGTGTCAATGAGATGCAGACGATAACTTCCATCTTTTCGCACGGTAAGGTTTCCACTAAGTGTGTCTTTGTCCACGCGCCAATTGCCGTTCGGTGCGCCATCACCGGAAAATTCGGCGGTTTTCAGTGCCTTGTTTGCTTTGCCGGTGACTTCGACTTGCGTTCCGAGCGGCGCGGCGAAGTCGCCCGTGGTTTCGGGAAGGATTTGGTCGGGACGGCGCATATAGGCGGGAAATTTCAACCGCATTTTGACGCTGAGCAGGGCGGGACGCTCTTCGACCTGAACGCGGCGTTCGTTGGATCGCCCGTCATTGGCGACGGCATAGAACGTCATGGTTTCGGTCAAATTGGGCAGTTTGTGAGTGAACTTCGCGCCGTTGGGAACCTGCGTACTATTGGAGGCAAGACGAGAAGTGCCGTCATCCAATTTG
Organism: uncultured Chthonomonadaceae bacterium; assembly: GCA_964591025.1. GTDB lineage: Bacteria > Armatimonadota > Chthonomonadetes > Chthonomonadales > Chthonomonadaceae > CAZPZP01. The sequence continues at coordinate 10,284 of CAZPZP010000017.1, read as the reverse complement.
GCGGCTTCGGTGGAAGAGAGTTGTTGCGGAGACTTGAGCGCGACGGACTTCCATGCGGCGGTTGCGTCGCCTTCGGGACGATAATAGAGGGTGCAATTTTCGGCTTTATCGCCTAAAGTCGCAACCGAAAGCGTAATGCCAGTGTTCTTGGCGATCAGTGTCGTGTTCGGCTTGACCCAAACGCGGGTTCCTGCCCACGGCGCAATATCGGCGGCAGGGTTCGCCATGCGCCGCATCCAGTTGCCAAACGCTTCCGGCAGACGAGCGGCACTGACGCCCAATGACAAGGACGCGAGGGCGGCAACGGCAAAGGCAGTTCGGAGCGGTTTGAGATGAACGGCACGACGAAAATCGAGTTTGGTAGAGGCTTCCAAAGTTTCGCGAATAAGAGACGATGCCATTGAGCGCGAGAATCCGGGAGAGGTGGCATTTCCTGCGCCCTGCATTGCGGGAACCAAGTCAACGGCGGTCAGCAAGCGTTCTTTGAGGACAGGATAGCGGATTTCGACTTGCGCGGCTAATTGCGAGGATGTCAGACGATGGAAGAGAGGGCGAACAAGGGCGAGAATTGCCGTAACAAGAAGCAATATCGCGGCAGTCCAACGCCAGCCATATCGCGCCCCCACACTCAACCCGCCCGTCGCATGGTCGAGATGGAAGCATAGCAAACCGAGAACTGCCAGCACGCCGACACACCAGAACGTCCCTGTCAGAAACTGTGTTGTGCGAAAGTAGCGGCGCATTCCCGCGAGTTTCTGTTCCAGCGACCTGCCTGTTTCCTGCTCCATAAAGCCCGCCTCCCGAAAGACTATCCTGCTGCGTCTTATTGATTTTTGCTTGTTGAGATTAGACGGCACACCCCTCTGAAAGTTACGAGAGAGCCTACAAAGACGCGAAGCCACGCCCTCAGCCGCAAATTGGGCGTTTGGACATGGCTTCACACGACGCTGTGCGAGAGACGACAAAAGGAAGAAAAGGAAATCGCCTCCGCACAAGGGCGAAGGCGAAAACTCCGAGACAAGGATTCGAACCTCAGTTTTCAGGGCCAGAACCTGACGTGCTGCCGCTGCACCATCCCGGAATAATATCTATAATCTACTCTTTCTGTGCCGTTTTGTCAAGGGCAAGCCAACATTCACTCAGAATTATAGGGGTTGCTCGTCTTTCTTGAATTGGTAAACTGCACCCGCCGTGAGACAAACGCCTACGAGTATCATAATAGAAGGAAAGAGCATCTCCTTTTTTACAGTGGTTACGACTGTCTTTTTTCCTCCTAATCCATACCTTCTGACATACTTTGTTGATCCCGTATTCTCTATTGTGGTAAACGGAGTGTCGAATCCCGCATCAAAGCCTTGTTTCAGATGGCGTGCCGAAGTTACCATTCCGCTTATCAAGAAAGCAATGCCTAACAACAGAGCCAAACAATTTGACATAGCTTTTTCCATTCGTAGTTCCTTAATATGGGCGTATCGCCGTTTTCTGGAGAAAAGTTCCCTATAGATAAGTGGTTTATTGTGGCACAAAACTCGGTGAGTTGTGCATCAGAAATAGACATGAACAGGTACGATATTGGTATGAAGAAATCCAAGCGGTTGGCGGTCTTGCCGTGCGAGCCAATAGAACTCACGCCTGAGCAAATTGACCGTTTGACCGCCCTTCGCGCCGCCCACGAAGAGAGTGACCGCGAAGAGCGATTCGTCTTTTTGCGCCAACAGGAAGAAGACGCCGAAACCCTACGTGTGATTCAGGATTTGCTCGTCTCGTCCGGCTTGAAAGAGGGCAAAACGCTGACAGTGGGCGATATGACTCGCTTTCTGACACTGGTTCGCGCCCTTTCGCCAAACCCCAATTTGGACGCCCGCATTTTGCGCCGCCCGCAGGAACCCGAAGCCCTCTCCCAAGATTTAACGCAGCTGCTTTTCTCCGACGACTCGCCCTATCGCCGCCTGACCGATTTTCTGTCGCGGCGTCATATCGGCGGGCAGACGGCGTTTCAGTTTTTGGCGGCAACTTCTCCCCACGATTATCCGCTGATCTCGTCTGCGGCGGCGCGGCTACTCGATATTTCGCCGGAGCAATACGATGAAGCCATAGCCATAGCACGGCGTTGCTTTCACATTGCGCCCGAAGTGCTGAATGCCGACTCGACGGTGAAGTTATTGGCGAATGTTCCCGTTTATCTCGCAGCAAAGTCGGTGTTGGATTGTCCCGACTATATCACGACACACCGACTGCTGACACAAAAACCACGCGGACGCAACGCCTCGCGCAAACTCTCCACCCAACTTTATACGCCCCAGCCCAACCGCATCGCCGAACCGAAATCCGCCTATATCACACTCCCGGAGTCGAGAAGCGAACTCGCTATAGAAACAAAATCAACACTCTCGAAAGAGACGATACTCCGAGCGATAGAAAGCGAGATTGCCAGAGCAGGTTTTACGTATCCGCCGTTGCTCATCCGTTCCACGTTTCTGAGTTTGCAGTCAAAGCCGCTTCTTTGGCTTTTGGGGCGCAACGGCGTCGGCAAAACGCGCCTCACGCATCTTATTGCACACGCAATCACAGGCAATATCGCGCAGTATCGTCTGTTGCCGGTTCGCCCTGACTGGCACGATTCGACTCCACTTTTAGGCTATGTCAATGTTTTGGCAGGGCAATATGTTCGCACGCCGTTTTTGGATTTCCTCATCGAAGCGGCACAGCCACAAAATGCGGGTAACGCTTACTTTCTTTGCCTCGACGAAATGAATCTGGCGCGGATTGAACACTACTGCGCCGAAGTTCTTTCTGCCCTCGAAACACCGAACCGTACTCTGACGTTTCCGAATGGGCAGACGCTCGACATTCCGCGCAACCTTTGTATTATGGGAACGCTGAACTCCGATGAGGCAACCGTTTCGCTTTCGCGCCGCGTCTTGGATCGCGCCAATACGCTCACATTGGATACTGTCTCTCTCGGCGATATTCCGCAGGAAAAAAGAGAGAAGCAGACCAACGCGATTCCCTATTCCGACAGTCAGCAGGTTTTTCTGTATGCCAGAGTCGGCAATGTCTCGGAGGCACGCGCCCAACTCAACTCTATCCAACCCAATATGACTCAGACCATTATCGAAACTTTGGTCACACTTAATGGTATTCTGGAACAAGCGGAACTGGGCTTTGCCTATCGCGTCCGCGACGAAATTCTGATGTTTTGCGCCAATGCGTTCGACAGTGACGGCGGCGGATTGCTCTGTCCCGAAACACCCAAAAACACTGATCTCAATCTCAAATTGGCACTCGATTTTCAGATTGTGCAGAAAATCCTGCCACGCATTTCCGGCACAAATGACCAACTGACCGGCGTTCTCGAAGCACTCCAAATCTATGCCAAAACCGCCCAATTCTCACAAACTATAACCCAAATCGCACGTCTCCAAATCCGTCTGGCACGGTATGGATTTGTGCGATTCGATGAAATATAGAAGGAATCCCTATGAACAAAATTTGCCCGCTCGTGATATTTTTCGCATTCGCCGCTCTCGGTATTCACGCCCACGCGCAAACCGCGCCGGAACCCAAACCACAAAAGGAACTCAAATTTTACGCCGCGCCAAAGACGCTCGCCAAAGACGCGGTTACGCAGGAATGGCGCAATTTTCTCGGCGCAACCCATAACGCCATTTCCACCGAAACGCCCATTCTCAAAAAATTCAACAAGAAGCCTCCTGCTATTGTTTGGGAAATGGAACGCGGCGAGGGTTATGCGTCCCCTGCTGTCGTGTCGGGGCGCGTGCTGTTATTCCATCGCATCGAGCAGAACGAAGTCATTGAATGCCTTCATGCCGAAACCGGACAACGCTACTGGAAATACTCGTATCCGACTTCATACCGCGACTCTTATGGATTCAGTGGCGGTCCGCGCTGTCAGCCGATCAGCGACGGCGAACGGGTTTATACCTATGGCGCGGAAGGCAAAATCCACTGCTTGAAATTGACGACAGGGCAGGTTTTGTGGAAGCGTGACGTTCTCAAAGAATTCAAGATCACGCAGAATTTTTTTGGTATCGGAGCGACTCCGCTGCTCGAAGGCAACCTAATTATTGTCAACGTCGGTGCAGAGAATTCGAGTGTCGCCGGACTCGACAAACTCACAGGGAAAACGGTTTGGGGCGTGGGCAAGGAATGGACTGCCGGATATGCCTCGCCAATCCCTGCAACCGTCAACGGCAAGCGGCGCGTTTTTGTATTCACAGGCGGCGCAAGTTCGCCGTCAACGGGCGGATTGATCTGCCTCGATCCCGTTGAAGGCAAAGAGATTTTTCGCTTCCCTTGGCGGGCGCGACGCCGTGAATCGGTCAATGCCTCTTCGCCCGTCGTCATTGGCAATCAGGTGTATATTTCGGAGTGCTATGGTCCCGGCGGAGCCTTGTTGGAAGTCAAACCCGACGGCACTTTCCGCGAAGTGTGGAGCAACCAAACGCTCAATACCCACTTCATGACCGCCATTCACAAAAACGGTTATCTCTATGGAATTAGCGGTCACGGACCCCAAAACGCGCCGCTCGTTTGCATCGAACTCAAAACCGGCAAAGAGATGTGGCGTGCCGAACCCGATTGGGAGGACACTTTTAAGACCGAAGCGGGCGAGCGTAAATACCGTCTTTCTGCCGGACTCGCCTCGTTGATTCTGGTAGATGGCGAATGCCTCATGCTCACAGAATACGGGCGGCTTGTCTGGCTCGACCTCAACCCGACGGGCTACAAAGAGACTGACACCGTTCCGCTCTTCTTGGCACGCGAAACGTGGAGTATGCCCGCCCTCAGTCGCGGCTTGCTCTACGTCTCCCAAAATAACCGCGCTGAGGATGGCAAACCTGCCCGCTTGCTCTGCTATGATCTGCGGGGTAAGCGTTAGGCTCGCTTGAGCGTAAACACCGAGATTTCGGCGTTGACGTTGAGGCGGATCGGACGACCTGTGACGCCGACACCGCGATTGACATAGATTCGGGCTTTGCCGTAAAGATACCAACCTGCGACTTGCTTGCACCGCAAGTGTATCCAGCAGACAAGCCACGCGGGAGCAATATAGGGAATCGCGACTTGCCCGCCGTGCGTATGCCCTGAGAGCATAACGAGATCGCGGTCTGCCACTTTTTGGATGAGTTGCGGATTATGGGAGAGGAAGAAAACGGTGCGGTCTTGCGGGAGTCCGGCGAGGGTTTGGGAGAGATTGGGCTTGCCTTTTTCGATGTCGTCAATCGCGGCAAGCCACAATCCGGGGGCGATTTCGACGTTTTGATTGCAGAGAATGGTCACGCCGCTTTCGTCTAATATGCGCCGCGCCCCGACAATGCCGCGTCGGTGATCGTGATTGCCGAAGCACGCATACACGCCGCGTTTGGCACAAAATCGGCGAATGATCTCCTGAACGGGATAGGTTCCTTTGCGGCTGTCATCAATGTAATCGCCCGTAAAGAAAATCCAGTCGGCGTTGATTGAATTGACCTGCCGAATCGCCTCTTCATAGACTGCTTCGAGATTGCCGAATCCGCTGTGCAAGTCGCTGACCTGTACGATTACTGCCCCTTCCAACTCCGGCGGCAGGTTGGTCATCGGCACATCATGGCGCGTGATTTCCAGCGGATAGGGTTTCGATTTGCCGATGTCAACATTTACGAGCGTGCTTTCCAAATCCTCGTTACTTTCCTTCTTTTTTCTCTGCTTTTTCCTGCTCGGCTCGCTTGTGCATCTCATAAGCCGCCCACATGGTACGCTCGCACAGCGTTCGGGCAAAGGCGATGTCGGCAGAAGGCGTTTCGCTTTGCAGTTTGCGGGCGTGTGCGAGTGCCAATGCCGCTTCGTCCTTCTTGTCGAGCCGCCATAATATCGAGGCACTGTACTCCAAACGCTTGCGGAACACTTCGCGCACTGTCGGCGCGAAAATATCCGTTGCGGCGTTCCGCATCACCTGCAACAGTGCGGCGTTGCGTTCTTCTTCGCTCACATCGTTTCCGACTTTGCCCGTTTGGGAAAGATTGTTGAGAAGTCCGATGCCCAGCGATTGATCGAAGAACCACGTCTCGAAATAAGGCAAATTAAAGAGTGCATCTGCCTCCGGTTCGGTGTCGCTCTCGGCTGTGGTCAATTCGTCGGACAGCGTGAGAAGTGTTTCAGGCTTGCCTTTTTGCACTCCCAGTTTCGTCGCCCACTCTGCAAATCCTCGCGGCGTTCTGCCCCGCGAACTGTTATGTACAGACTGTACCTGCTGCAAAACGCGCCGTCCCTCTTCGGGCAGAATTTCGACAAATGCGATACCATTGTCTAACTGCGACTGAAACCGTGTTACACGCTCATTCAACTCTTGGCGCGAAAGTTTGCCTCCGCCAAAATTGCGAATGCCCGACTGATCATTCACCAAAACCTGCGTCACATAGGGCGAGCCGCCGTCTTTGTCCGGTTCGACAAACAGCATCAGACTGTTGCCTTCGCCGTCATAGGCGGAAGCATACACACGCACATTCTCCGTCTGAACTTCCGGCTTGGCTTCGGGCTTGGGAGTTTTCGGTTCCGGCACAATGCCCTTTTGGGACAGCAAATACAAGGTGCGTTTTGCCGCTTTGACCGCACTTTTATCGTCTAATGTTTCCGTCAAAGCGAGCAGTTCATTCGCGGCGTCTTGCGTTCCCGCTTTTTGCAATTCTTCAATCTTTTCCAGCATGAGATTAGTCGTCGTCTCCCTCAACTTCGTCGTCTATCGTTCCCGATTTGCGGGGCGGCGGGGCGGGTTTGCGTGTCGTCTGGGTATAGAGTTCCATAAACAGACCGCGCAATTGTGCCGCCGTAATCGGAGGCGTCAGGCACACGTCGCAAAGGGCATTCGGCACAGAATCGGGAAAGCTTTCGGGGGCGGTTTCGCAATCCTCGAAAAATCCAACAATTTTCATGCCTTTGGCGCGATACTGCTGCACGGCGCGAAAAATCGCCATATCTTTTTGGCGTCCGAAATCGTGCGATAACACCAAAATATCGGGCGGGCGCGGCGGCTTCTGCACCATTCCAACCGGGTCTTGCTTGTTGAGCAGGGCAGTCACTTCCCACCCTTCGAGAGCGGCAGCACGTTCGGATCGTCCCCGAAAGCGTGGGCGATGCACGGCAATCAAAATACGAAACGCGCTCTTTGCCTCAGGGAACGAGGTTGGCGGAACGCGCTCGATAATGTCGAAAGCGGGCTGTTTTGCGCGGGCTTGCGAGCGTTGCGCCGGGTCTTTGGGGCGTCCGCCGGGTTTCGGAGGTCGCCCCTTGGCGCGTGGTTGTGGTCGTTTGTTCATCTGTCCAATCGTCTCGTTTCCGGCTGTGCTTCCGGCTTTACGTCTACTGCTCGCAGCAAAATCTCTGCGTCAGGGTTGCGCTTCGGCGGCTCCAGCAATTTGATCAGGCGAACCGCTGTCAAGGGAATCAGCAGACGTTCGCCGTTGTCCTTGGTCAGTTCTATCCAAGACGCATCGAGATAAGTCAAGCGTCCGTTATCAGTATAACTTACCGTATAGTAGATCGTCACCATCGCGCTCAAATAATCGGCAAGGCGCGATTCACGCTGCTCTTGTTCCGTTGTCACTTTGGAATTTCTCCTATTCGGGACTGTCTATCATTTCTGTCTTAGGGGCTTGGAGATAGACCGCCTTCATCGCATTGAGAACTGCCCATTCACAGAGCAGAGCCGTGGCAACGGCTTTTTCGTCCGGCTCCAGCATTGCCTCGAACTGCTGCATCAGCCCGGCGACTTTTTCCTGCTGCTCCCTGATCTCGTCATTTGTCACAAAACCATCGCGCATCACCTTCTTATACGATGGGATTTCGCTTACATACTGATCAAAGAGCGGCAATCCTGTTGCCGCATCTGTCCACGGTCTGCTCATCGTTGGTACTATTCCTCTTAGGGACTTACGAAAAAATCATTCTTCCACCCTCATTGGGCGACTAAAGTCACTGCTGTAAAGGCGCGAAAGCGGACTTCGCGGGCTGGAAGAAGTATTTATTCGCGGGTCCCTTACGCTTTCGTTTTTCTGACATTGGCAATGGCGGTTCGCGCTGCTTCCAAACATTGTGCCATAAAAGGAATAGGATTGTCCTCATGCTCCTCATATTCGAGGGCGACAATGCCGCGATATTTGATCTTGCGGAGCGTCATAAAAAATTCGCCGGTGTCGAGCAAGCCTTCTGGGACGCCGATCTCCGTAAAACCGAGACTGCCGTCTGCGTTCTTCTTGACGTTTTTGAGATGGACACCGAACAGGCGAGCATCGAACAATGCCGACGCCTTGATCGGGTCTTCGCCGGAACGCAGAAAGTGTCCTGTATCGTTGCACGCCCCGATGCGCGGACTCCAGTTTTTGACCGCTGTCATGATCTGTTCCGGCTTCTCGTAGAGTTTGTCGCCGGGTCCGTGATTGTGAATCGCGATATTCACGGCGTATTCTTTGACCATTTTATCTAATAACTCAAACGAACCGGCGTCGGGCATGGCAGAAAGTGTCACAATATTCATCGCTTTGGCAAACTCGAATTTGCTCCGCGCTGCCTTTTCGTCGTTGTTGAAAGAGACGACGCCATAAGTCGGCATCGAAACCCCATACGTTTTGAGCAGGGTTTTGTATTCGGTGATTTTTGCCGGATCGTCTGTGATTGGGAAATGTCCGTCCCAGCCTTCCCAAAAGGTCAAGCCGAGTTCCTTTGTGTGCTTCAGGGCTTCTTCGGCTTTGTACCCGCGCAGGGAGTACGATTGGACTCCCATACGAAAAGGAGCATACGGGTTTTTGGGTTTCTTGCCTTGCCCCTGCGCGAAAGCGGACGCGGGCAGGGAGATGGTTCCGGTCAGTATCAGTGCCGAGCGAAGAAAATCGCGGCGTGTGGTGTCATTCATGATATAACCTCTCTATCGTTTCTGTAAGTGAGAATTAAACGCGGCGGGCGCGTTTGGACAGGGCTTTGCGGGTAGTTCGGACTGGCAAGCCGAACTCCGCCATACGGCACTCCATCAGATAAAAGAACACATCGCGTTCCGGTCCGCGAATCATGGCTTGCTCGTGTGCTTCTGCCAGCGCAACAGGATAGCCATTGCCTTTATATGCCTGATCCAGACACAGGGCGTGCGTTCGATTAAGGAGTTCGGGGTCATCGGCGACCCAACGGGGAATTTCGACACGAGCGATCTCGAATCCTGTGTGCAGATAAAAGAAACCGATTTTCTGCGACTCTTGGTACGTTTCGAGAATTTTGGTGGAGGACTCGAACACAGCAGAGCGTTGTCCCGGTTGGAGAACAAGGGCGAATAACTCTTCGTCGGTGATGCGTTCGGTTCCGGCGCAGGGCGGCGCGATATACTCGACGTGCCGCTTGACTGAGTCAGGACAATACTCCTCACAGCGCGAATGGGGATGCGGACACACCGAAACGCGCAAGGCGTTCAAGACATCGCGGCTGCCGGGCAGACTGATATAGCCCGCAACGGGAACCCGGCATTCCCGAAACGCTTCCCAATATGCGGTCAGAGCATCAAGCGTATCTTTTCGGAATTGGGGCGTTTCGGTGTCCAACTGCCACAAAATCAGGCTTCCATCGAACAACGCGACGGCAGGAATTTCGGGGTCTTGGGCTTCGGCGAGTTCTGCCAGAGCCTCGAATTCACAAAGTTGACGGCGTATTCCGAGACGGCGCGGCGAAATGGCGGCGGTCTCCTGCGGGAAATCGTCCAAGAGGCTTTCGTCAGGGTGTGCGAGAATGGGGCGTGAAGTGAGAACGGCTTGGGCGTCGGGGCAATAGTGGATCGTAATCAGCCCGACATTCAGCAAGTAGCACAGCGCGATTTCGTGCCTGTCCGTGACGATTTGAGACGAGTCGGAGGCGAAAACCGTGTGGATTTCCGGCACGCTCGGCGCGGAAACCACAAGGCTTGGCTCTTCGCGCAATCGGGCGACAAGCCAAGACGTGCGGCTGCTCTGAATACGCGCCGCGAGTTCTGTCTTGCGGTTTTGAGTTTCACGAAGGCGAGTTTGCGCGAGACGCAGGGCGTCCTGCATCAGCGGCAGTGCGGCGACCTGATCCTGCGTGAAGTTACGGATTTGTGAGGCGATTACGGCGAGGTCAAGCATTTTCCGGCGGATTTCCTGTCAGTTCGGTAGAGATTATGGCGCTTGTTGATTTTTACTTATGAATTCACCTCTCGCACCGGGTACTGAAAGTATCCGGCAAGAAAGTACAAGCGTCTTCACCTCACCCCCAACCCCTCTCCTGATACCC
>CAZPZP010000016.1:0-16448 GCA_964591025.1 uncultured Chthonomonadaceae bacterium | reverse complement strand
AATATTTCCCGAAATTATTGACAAAAAAAAAAAAACCCCCCTACAATGGCTAATCACCCATTATAGGCAACTTCGCGTAGTCATCGTGAACTGGCGGAGCGCAAGATATTGGGTAGGTGGTACTTATTACTCCAAGAAACTTTTCGCTGAGTTTCTTATTGTTCCGTGATGATAGGGAGGTTATTTTGATACGCATTAAACCCTCGTTCGTGTCCGCTGTTTTGGTGACAGCGATATCGTTCTCATTGACAGTACAAAGCAGAGTGGCATGGACATTGCCCTCCTGCTCCAAATGCTTGCCAGATGGTTGTATCCTCGGTCCAAACGAATTCATCGTTCGAGATCGTGCCGATAACATACATACCTGTATTGATTTTGACGGTGATGGTCAAGGGCATTGCTGCGACACTGAGCGGGCAGAATACAAAATCTATGACATTCCTCCCAGTGGTAACCAGAACAACCCTATAGGATACTGTTTCAAGATGTATTGCCCCGGAGCCGTTCCTTCTTCACAACCCTGTTCTAATCCTTACTCTATTTCTCCTCCTCCCGGTGGTGGAGGTGGAGGTGGCGGCGCACTCTCCTCTAATCCTGATACGTGCCGAAAGTAAAGGAGATGACAATGCATTTGCGTGAAATTTCTTTGACACTGGCGGCGGCTTTAGCGATTGGCATTGGCGGAGGATTTCTCTATCGCGGTCATCAAAACTCTTTGCCGCTGTATACAACAGGTTCCGATGTCCCTGATGCTGCACAAACTGGCTCTGTCGAGCAGAGCATTGCGAAGGCAAAAGAATTGCTGGCGACCTACAATCGAGTTAACGGCGACGTTGGGAGAATTCCGTTCCCACTCATGACTTTGCCTGATCAACATCATGCGGAAAACCCTGCACATCGCGCTAACAATGTGACAGCATGGTGTTTTCCAAGTGATGACGCTTTGTATAAGGATGTCGCCTTTTACACCGATATCTACTGCCGACAAAATCGCTCCTACTACAAGGGTGATAAGTCGAAAGCGAAGCCGAGCGGCTTCTTGATTGTCGTTTGGAAGAACGGGGCAATCGAAAAAATCCCTGCGGAGAAAATGCGCCTGATCTCAAGCGGAGGTCAAAGACTACAGGGCTTTCCGGGATTGCCGGGTTACGAAACGGGAGAACCGCACCCGATGTATTCGCGAAAATGAGCCTGTGGGGGTGTTTCCTGCTGAGTTGTTGGAGCCGACACGCCTATATCGTGTCGGCTTGTTATTTTTCAGTGGGCGGATCGATCCAAACGAGGGGACAATGCGTTGCGAGATGTCAGTAAAGCGCACAACGCACGCCGAGAATGCCCTGCCGATAAGTGGGGACATACCAATTCCGAAACGAGGGACGGAGAATTCGCGGGTTTGTCGCCCATGATCCGCCGCGACAAACCCAATGTTTACCGTCGAAATGGTCTTGCGAGTAACCACTATAGGGAAACGCGACAAAGCCGGGATAGGGCAAAAACGGCGAACTCGTCCATTCCCAAACGTGAGGATTCCCGTCCAACCCATTCCGTGCCGCAAACTCCCATTCCGCTTCTGTCGGCAGTCGTTTTCCTGCCCAGCGAGCGTAGGCGTCGGCTTCATACCAACTGAGGCTCGATGCAGGTTCGTCGGGAAGGACGGCACGCAAACCCGCCGGACGCCAGCACGCATATTGTCCTGCGATCTTCTCGGTAAGCCAGTATTCGGGGCATTCGGCACCGATGTCTTGTCGCCACTGCCAGCCGTCCGGTGTCCATAGTTCGCGCCGTGAATAGCCGTCGTCTGCCATAAAAAGCGACCAGTCGTACGCCGTCACTGGAGCCGTTTCCATTTCGAACGAGGCAACGGTCACATTATGCGCCCGTTTTTCATTGTCGTAGCCGCCGGGATCATCCGAACCCATAATAAACGTGCCGCCCGCATACCGCCGCGTCTCAGAGACGGTTCCGCGTTTCCACTCGACGGGTTCAATCGGCGCGAGTGTGCCTTCATCCTGCCGAATCAGCATCAGCATTTCGAGGATCGTCTCTTGGTGCTGGCACTCGTGCTGAAGCGCGAAATCCCACGCATAACCCTCACGGAGCAACGGATTATCGCTCTCGAAATCCGCTGTCTCCAATGCCTCCAAAACCCGTGCGCGAGTCGCCGATAGATAGCCCACAATCGCGGCACGTTCCGGCAAATAAATCCGCCCATCTTTGGGATTTTCGGGGAGATTGGCGAAGAGAAACCGCAGGGCTTCATCGCGGCACGGCTTGCCTAACGCCTGTTCGCAAACCCAAAACTCTTCGGTCATGGCGAGGTGTCCGAAGTGCCAGCCGATGGGGCTGTAAAAGTCGTGAACGCGCCGCTTGAGATACGTTTCGGGGACTTGCGCGAAGAGTTCCAGCGTGCGTTCGCGGACTTCGGTCATAGCATGGGCAAGTTCTGCCTTGAGTTGTGAGGAGGAAAGGGAAGTCATAGGTGGCGCAAGGTCTCCCAATAGCTGCGTTCCCAGTTATCCGCATTCTCTTTGCGAACGATCCACGGCGGCAGTTCGAGATACAGGCGTTCGGCGATTCCGTTGACATACCACTCATATTGGCGGCGCAGAGCCGCCAGAGTCTCCTGCGGTTCTTGGAGCGTACAGAGCTCGATGCCTGCGGCAGTAAGTTCGGCGCAAAGCCGGGCAAAATCTTCCGGCGGCAGACGATCTTTGTCTGGTTGCGCCGGTTCGATTCCTATCACAAGGGCAAGGTCAACAACAGCATGACGCGCCATCGCATAGGTCATGTGTGCCTGCCAATGCAGTCCGGATTCCCACTGCGGATCGTCGGCAAAGTCCAATTTGATCAGGGCGCAGGTGTCCAAGATCGTCGTCAATGCTGCAAGCCAAGACTGCCGATCATGCTGTGAGCGATAGAACATCAGGACGGGATAAGACAGATGACTCTCCAGCAATTCGGACGCCCAGCGTTCCCATTCGGCGAGCAATTGTTTGAGTTCCGGCATCTGTCCCGCTTCGCCGTGCCGCACCAAAAGTTCCGACGCGGTTGGAGGCGAACCGGCACGGGCATCGAGCAGAGAGATTCCGACTTCGCGCCGCGAAAACGCCTGATACATGATCGGCACATAGCCGATAATCATTGCCAAAATGCCGAAGCCAAGACCCGCCTCAAACACTGCCAATGCGCGTCCCGTTGGAGTGATCGGGACAATATCGCCATAGCCCAACGTGAAAAATGTGACGCCACTGGCATAGAGAGACCCGCCGAAGGTCAGGCTATGCCCGTGATCGGTGAAGTTTTGGCGGATGCTCCACATCATACACCCAAACGCGAACACCAGCAGAAATGCCCACATCGCAAAAAGGAGAAGCAGCGAAAGGGGACCAAAACTGCTGAGAAGTGCTTCGCGCTTGCCGCCGCGCCGTGATCGCTTCGCCAGAAAAAAAAAGGCATAGCGGACTCCGGTATAGAACAGGCGCGTGAGGCGCAGACTGCGAGTGACGGTACGCGGCAGAACAATCGTCTCGAACGTATCCACCAAGACGATCAGCATTAGCAGGAATCCGAAACCAAAAATGGGGTAGCTCATGAGGAAGAGTGTATCCTGCTTGCCGTGTCAGGGCGAACCGGCAGGGCGGCAAATCTCTGCTCGCTGTCCATTAAACTGTCTTGGATTGCCAGTCCCGCCTGAGCGCACAATTCGGCGATACTTCGGCGTGTGTATTTGTGACTGTTCTCGGTATGGATCGACTCGCCCGCACGGAATGAAAATGTCTGCCGCAACGCTTTGATATGCACGGATTGGGCTTTTTTGCTGACAAGATGCATCTCGATTCGAGAGTGGTCTGCGACAAACGAAGCCAAATGCGTGAACTGCGCGGTATCGAAATCGGCGTCTAATTCGCGGTTGATTCGGTGGAGCAGATTTTTGTTGAATGCCGCCGTGATCCCTTGCTTATCATTGTAAGCGGCTTCGAGTGTTTGCTGATCTTTGACCAAATCCACGCCCAACAGCAGCCGGTCATGAGGCTGCATCGCGCCGCGCAACTGCTGCAAAAATCCAACGGCTTCCGTTGTCTCAAAGTTGCCGAGATTGCTGCCCAAAAAGAGAAATAGTCGCGGCATCTTCGACGGCGGCAGATATTTTATTGCCGCGTGATACTCTGCCGCGAGTGCCGTGACCTTGAGTTGAGGGTAATCGGAGAGCAGAGTTTGTGCAGATTCGCGTAAAAAGTCGCGGGAAATATCTATCGAAGTATAGTGCAGGGCGGTTTGCTGCTTGAGAAGCGCGTCGAGTAAAAATCGCGTTTTGCAGGAACTGCCGCTTCCAAATTCCACTATCGCGGTTTCATTCGGAAGTGAGGCAACAATATCAGGAGCATATTGGTACAGAATGCTCGCTTCGGTGCGTGTGACATAATACTCCGGCAAGTCACAAATCTTCTCGAACAGTGCCGAGCCGCGTGCGTCGTAAAAGTAGCGGCACGGGAGCGTTTTTTGGGGGCGGAATAACCCTTCGGCAACAGCACACGGAAAATCGTTGGTGACCGGCTGATGATGGGTGTCCACAAAACAGAGGCGTTCCGACATGACAAGCAAATCTCTTTTCGGTAAAGGTTATCCATAGATACGCCGATACCGTCCATAAATTCCGCAAGAGTTTTGTTCCGAACTCACAATTTGCATTTTATGTCAAAGAACGCACGATACGCACGCCATTATTCGCCATATTGTGCAAAAAGACGGCGTGCAGTATATCGGCGGGATGGGCGGCAATTCCGGCGGTTTTGGCGGCATTGATGGGGATGTCGTAAGTGTCTACGCAGTCGGCAGGCAAAATCACGGGATGGTGCTTGTTGACGGCGTTCGCGGACAGTTTGAGGTGCATCGCCAGTTGATAGGTGCAGAGGTCGGTGCAGTCGCCAACAACGATTCGGTGCGTGATTTGCGGGTTTGCAGCGAGCCATTCGTCCAACGTTGTTCCCATCGCCGACGAGATGGAATTCTTGGGAATTACCGTAAACTCACCGGCGAACGGCAGATTTTTGAGTTCCGGCACACTCTCCGATTCACGGGTTCCGCGCAGACAGTGGGGCGGATAGTTCTCGAACTCTGCCGCGTTGGGATCATGGGTATCCTGCGTCAGCACAAAATTCCGCACTCCTGCCAGATAAGCACGAGTCATCAAGCCCGTAATCGGGGCGATAATCCCCCGCACACGCGAGCTGCTCAAAACTCCTTCATGGCAAAATCCGTTGATTACATCCACGCAGAAAATTCCGACGTGTTCCGCGCCGCCCGCTTCGCCGATGATGCTCGTCAGCGTCGGCGACTCCAACCCCGCCATCCAACCTTCCAAATAATCCGCAAACTCCGCGCTTTGTTCTCGTAATGTCATCTGTTCCTCACATCCAAAGTATATTCACCTCACCCCCCAACCCCCTCTCCTGACCGTTCGTTCCTCACTATGAGAGGGGGAGTCAGAGAGTGTGGGTTCTTTCTCCCCTCTCCTAAGGAGCTTGCGACTGATCAGGAGAGGGGCGGGGGTGAGGTGAAAATTCTACTCAATCAAACTGTTGCCCATCTGCATCTGTACCTGAATCGCGACAGGCTGCGCCGAGGTCGGTTTGGCTTTGGTTCCAGTTTTCGCCGTTTTGGGAGCGGGCTTAGTCGGCGTCAGAACTTTGCCTGTCATATTGATCGAGCCTTTGACCGACGAGCGAATCAGTTTGCCCTCGTCAATCGCGAAGTTCGTATCGTAATTCATGGTGATTTTGCCCGTTAATTTGACAAGGGCTTTGGCGGCGTTCTGCGTGATTTGCCCTTGTCCGTCCGTCATTATTGCCATTGGAGCGGTCAACTGACTTCGCAGTCTGGCAGTGCGAAATCGCCCGATCTGTTCAATTCGCACAAAACTGGATTTGACCGTCGCAGTCGTTTTGCCGCCGCCGTTTGTTGGCATTGTAACCGTCGCCGTCCAACTCTCGCCGAATTTGACGGGCTTTATGGGCAAATACGCCCCATTGAGCTGCGAGTTTCTGCCAAACATTCCCCCTAAATTTTGGGCGTCTTTCGGCACATCCAGCAACGCCTTGACATTGCCCCGCTTGTCGAACACCATACGAATCGGCTTTTTATTGGTTTCCATCTCAATTGGTTTATCGTTGAGCGTGCCTTGCCCGTTCAACGTCGTGAGAGTGATTTCCGCGCTCCCATCGGGCAGAACCTTGTCGGTTTTTTGCTCCTGTACCATGTTCAGGCTCATGGTGCTGGTTCCCATGGTCGGCAAAATGGTCTGTGTCAGCAGGGAGGTTTGATACCGCTGAATTTCGCCCGCCTTGTATTTCGCCTGTAAAGTATAGGTGATCTGTCCGCCCGGAGTTTGCGCCCATGCCGCCAACGGCACAATCGCGGCAATACCCAAGAGAATTTTTTTCATGATTTTTCCTCTATTTTTGTTCCTCTGTTTCCGCGTCGTCCATGACAACAAGAGGCAATTGATCCAACCCTGCTTCAATCTCGGCAATCGTTGGCAGATTTCCTTTGAGATGATCCGGCAGAGCATCGGCAAGTTGATATTCAGAAACGCCTATTGGGGTCGCCGTATTGTACAGCGCGTACTCTACAGTGAGGCGATCCCGTGATTTGCAGAGAATGAGACCGATGGAGGGTTCATCACGCTGCGTATCCCGCAACTGATGATCGACAGCCGCGAGGTAAAAATTCATTTTGCCCGCGTACTCCGGTTGAAACTTGCCCATTTTGAGGTCAACGACAACGTAACAGTGGAGTTTCGTATGATAGAACAACAGATCGACATAATAATCTTCGTCGCTGACGGCAAAATGCACTTGACTGCCGACAAATGCAAAGCCCGCGCCCAATTCCAACAGAAAATCGCGAATATGATCGAGCAGTCCGCGCTCCAAGTCGCGCTCGACAGCTTTATCGTGGAGCGTCAAAAAGTCAAACACATAGGGGTCTTTCAAGAGTTGCTGCGCGAGATCGGACTGCGGCGAAGGCAAGACACGCTCGAAATTGCTAATCGCCTGTCCCTGCCGCTCATGAAGTCGGCTCTCAATCTGATGCACCAAAACGGCGCGGCTCCAACCGTGTTCTACCGTTTTTGCTGCATACCATCGGCGAGTTTCCGGGTCGTGAACTTTTTCTAAAAGCCAGACATTATGACTCCATGGAATTTGTGCCACAGCTTGTGGCACAAATTCCGATTCATTAGGATAGGCTTGATAAAACGCTCGCATCCTATAGAGATTGCGCCGCGAAAATCCTGCGATTGCAGGAAAAGCAGTTTTGAGATCGGCAGCAAGGCGGTCTATAACCTTTTCGCCCCAACCGTGCAAGCGCATCTTCTCGCTGAGTTCGCGTCCAAGGTTCCAGTATAGCAAAACCAGTTCGTGGTTGACTGCGAGCGCGGCACGAGTTTGTGCAGATTGAATCCGTACTTTGAGGTTCAGGACGAAGTCGTGATATTCGTCGTTATTGCCAGATAAATCTAAGTCCATGCGGGTTCCTCCAATTTTGCAAGGGACACTTGCAAAAGTATAGACCACATTTTAGAAATTTGCCGTGCGTATCAAAGAGAGTTGACCGTCTCCATCGGTTTCGGCGACAAGGGCGCGGTGTTCGGGGTGCTTTTGCGAGAGTTCGGAGAGCCACGCACTGCCAAGTGTCAGAAGTGCCGTCGAAAGCGCGTCGCCTTCGGTGGCGGTAGGGGTAACTAAGGCGGCAAGGAGAGTATTACCCGTCGGGTAGCCGGTGCGTGGATCGATCACATGACCGTAGCGTTTGCCTTCGCTCTCAAACCATTTGCCGTGCGGGGCGGAGACCGACAACGCTTCATTTCGCAAGGTCACTGCCGCAATCGGCGAATCGTTTGCCTCGCTGTAGGGTTTCTGAATGCCGATACTCCAGCCATCCGAATCGGGCGGCGAACCAAGTCCATAAATCGTACTGGTTCCGCCATGCAGCAACGCCGCTTCAATCTCATTTTCGCGCAGAATATCCATTGCGCGATCCACAGCATAGCCCTTGCCAATCGCTCCGAGATCGATCTGGACGCCCTCCTGCGCGAAATGAACCGTATAGTTTGCACCGTCCAGTATCAAATTCTGCATTCCGACTTTGGCACGCGCCGCCGCAATATCACTCTCGTTCGGCATCGAACCCGTTCCGCCGACAAAGCCCCAAACCTGCATTAATGGAGCAACAGTAATATCGAACGCGCCTTCCGACTCAGCAGAGAACTCCTGCGCCCTCTGAAGTAAGGCAAAAAAACGGGGATCAACCGGGACGACTTCCTGACCGCCGCGCAGATTTAGGTCGTTAATATCGCTGTCAGTACGATAATAACTGAGCTGCGCCTCGACGCGGGAAATCTCCTCCAACGCCTCTTCGCCGACGGCACGCAAATACGATTCGCGTTCGCCATAGAGGATCAATTCAAAGCGAGTCGCCATTGCCGCTCGCGCCATACGGAGTTCATTCATGGGGAAAGAAAGGGAGAAGAGGAGAAGAGGAGAGAGAGAACCACAGGGAACACGGGGAACACAGGGCAATTCAAGAATTCCATTTCTGGATTTTTGCATTGCTTTCGTGTCTTTTTCGTGTTCTTTCGTGGATCAGATTTTCTCCTCTTCTCCTCTTCTAAACTATGACCAGACCTTACGGGGACCAGACCTTACGGGTCTTGGGATCAAAGTGGAAGGTTTTGCCCTTCTGGTACGACAGGTCGCCGAGTGTGATCATGACCTGAACGCGAGTCGCCAAGTCTACAGAACAGTTCGGTGTGCCGCCATTGCGGATACAGTCAATGAAATTCCTCTGATGAACTGGAACAGGTTCGCCAATTCCCACTTGTTTCGTAGAGGGATCAACTTCCTCTGACCAAACGCGCTCTGGTTTGACTTCTACGCTGGTTCCGCCAAAGTACACAGAACCCTTTGTACCGCGAATCACGTCCTGCAAGCCCTGCTCGTTGACAGTCGAGCCAAGAAGCATGATAGACGGACCGCCGGGGAAGTCCACCATCAATGTTGTCAGGTCGGGAACTTCGCGGTCAGGCTTCTTCGCATCGTCGGCACGCTGTTGCAAGCCGTAGATTCCGCCGAGCGAAGAGACGCGCATTGGGAAACCATCCATGCCTTCGAGCGGCAGGTTCAACGCGATCATCAGCGGATGCAAACGGTGCGGGAACAGGTCACCAACGATACCATTGCCATACGCATAGTATTTGCGCCATCGGAAGAAGCGGTGCGGATCCCATTCGACTGGCTTAGTTCCCTTACGGAAGGTCTCCCAGTCAATATAAGCGTCGCCTGTCGCGTCCGGTCCGGCGTCGGCATCAATTGGGTAGTAGTTCCATTCGCCGATTTTGGAATTGCGACAATAGGAACCCTGCGCCAAAACCACCTTGCCAATGGTTCCGGCTTTGACAATGCTGCCTGCTTCATGCCATTTCAAATCCGAACACCCCTGCGAACCGATCTGCATCAGTTTGCCGGTGCGTTTCGATGTATCAAGCAACTTGAATGCTTCTTCGACGGTTTTGCACATCGGCTTTTCAACGTAAACGTGCTTGCCCGCTTCCATGCTGGCGAGAGCAATCGGCGCGTGCCAGTTGTCGGAAGTAGCGATCCAGACAGCATCAAGGTCTTTGCCGATAGACGACTCCAAAAGTTTGCGGTAATCGTCGAACGCTTGGCTGTCGGACAGTCCGAGTTCGCCTTGCACTTTCTTTTTGCGACGAACATAGAGATCACAGACTGCTACGGACTCGGTGTTGTTCTTGAGTCCTTCTTTGGTGTTCTCTTTAAGGTGGTTGACGTGGGATTGTCCCTGTCCGCCAATGCCGATATGTCCGATCAGCATCTTCTCGTTCGCGCCTTTGACTCGCGCCATGCCTTCGGCAGTGGTCGGCATCACGCTGGCAGTCGTGGCGATGGCGGCTCCGACAGCAGCGGTTTTGATGAACTCACGCCGAGAGGTTCCGGGGTTGTTGTTCTCACTCATGCGATAATGGCTCCTTAATAATTTCCGGCACAACTGCCGGATTAGGTGAAAAACATAATCACGATTTCAAGTATCGGGTAGAGATCACGTACCCTGCTAAAAAACGCCTTCGGGTCAGGGTACAGGAACGTACCCTGCTAAAAAACAGGCGTCCTGCGGACGCACAAACTGTAAGGTTATCGCTCTACAAAAAACGCAGTTGAGAGCAGAGATTTTCGAGAGAGACGCAAATCTCCCAAGTGGTTCGTCCGCAGGACGTTTGTACTTCTGCCGGGTACGTGATCTCTACCCGGATGCCGATTCGAGGAGAATTAGCCCAATTCAAACCATGCCTTCTCGAAAGCAATCGGCTTGCCGGTTAAAATGGCTTCATTGCACTTTAGGGCGACGATGGTTGCTTGAAGCCCTTCCAATGCGCCCGCTTTGACCTTCTCGTTTTTGTTGATCGATTTGCCGAACCAGTCTACAGACTGATACAGTGCGGTTTTGGTGATGTCGGTTCCGACTTCGGACGGTGCTTTGCCTTGAGCAATCAATTGAGTCGCATCGGCAACCATCATGATGCCTGTGCCGAAATTCTCCTCGCCGATGCTGAGGGGTTGCTTTTTGGCATAGACTTCCCAGCCGAGCAGTTCCGAGTCGCCTTCCTTGAACATCCACGCACGCTGATCGCGCATCAGCACAGACAATCTATCGCCCATGAACATCTCGTATGCGCCGCTGTAAGAACTGACCAGAGTCGCATCATACATAAAACGAATGTTGCCGGGATATTCGATCATGCACTGAACGGTATCGGGAACCTGCATTCCGTCGCCGCCAAACGCATAAGTGCCACCAAAGGCAGTGACCGATACGGGCAATTTATTGAGGAACCACGAGGCAATATCGAGTTGGTGAATGCCGACTTCGCCCATGAGTCCGGGAGAAGTGTCGCGGCGAACGCGCCAATTCAGTTCGTTCTGCCGCTCGTCTGTCGGTGCGCCCCGCATCCAAGTTCCGCGCTTGTGCCATTGGGCGCGTCCACCGATGGCAGTTTTAAGGTCGCCCATAAAGTTGCGGACATGATTGTGCTGCTTGTTGGCGCGGTACTGCAAGCCCGTCGCGAAAACCGCTTTGCTGGCGGCTCCGGCTTTGGCAATGGCGATGGTCTCTTCAGCAGTATGGGCAAGCGGTGCTTCGCAGTAGACGTGCTTACCGGCGGCAATGGCATCGAGAACGATCTGCTTGTGCTTGTGCGACGGCGTGGCAACAAAAACCGCCTTGATGTTGGCATCATCTAAAATTTTGCGATAATCGTCGATCACAGCGGCGTTGGGTGCGCTCTCAGTCGCTTTTTTAAGCCACGCCTCGGATTTGTAGGTATCGCACGCGGCGACAACGGGCATATAGCCGGTTTTCGACAGTGATGCCATCAACTCTTTGCCCTGCGGACCTAAACCAATTACAGCACAGTTTATCGGTGCGCCTTTGTCCTTGTCCTCATCAACAGGAGCGGCAAACGCCGGGCTGTCAACGAGGGCGGTTCCGGCTCCGACGGCAACGGTTGCAAGTGCAGTGTTCTGTAAAAAATCTCTACGGTTCATATAATGTTTCTCTCGATTGTCCCGATAGTGTTACGTATTTCCTTCTCATTTGAGAAGAGCAAATTGTAAAAGCGGCTCAAAAAAATGCACCAAGTAGTAAGTCGAATCCTGCCGCTGTGAAGTTCCCATTTCCAATTATTTTACCCTGAAATCGCTGCGAATTTCAACGAATAATTCGCGACTTCTATCAAATGCTGTTGCATCTTGCCGCAAACGACGAGTCCCTAAGCGATTTCCCAAGCGGGGATTTAGAGTTTCGTCATGCCACTTGCCAAGCCGCCGCCCAAGTGTCCTGTAAGCGTAATAATGAGAAAAATCAATCCCGCAAGAATAAAATAGATGCGAAGCCATTTCGCCTGATGCTTCTGCTCGAATTTGACCCGCACCGCCCATAAGAGCCAAAATAATCCCGTCGTCATAAACGCCAGAACGAGATGATAGAGCATTACGCCTTGAAGCGGTATGCCTCCATATTTAATACGCCATGCCAGAATGCCTGTGACAAGAGTTGGAAGCGCGGCAATAGCGGCGGCAGCTTGATTATAGTAGCCGACTTGATTCAGGATCGGCATCTTCTTGCGATATCCGATCAAATCGAACAACAGACTGACCATAAACAAGGCAATCGGAAAATGGACGAGAATCGGATGTTGTGCGTGATCCGGCGTCAGCAGCACTTTGAGATCGAAGAGACCGGGTTCGTTCTCTAAAATTTGCGGCGCAGACCCTGCGGGCGGCGTTATGTCGGTCTGCACGCCAAGCGGCTGGACATTGGGGGTTCCCGTCGGTTTGCTCTTTGCCTCGCCGGGCAGAGTGTCCGCCAAAAGTTCTGCCTTGTTTGTAAACCCGTCGCTGTCTGAGTCGTCATTGTCTGTCGTGTGTGCAATTTCTGCCGTCATCTCGTGCGTCCCGGCTTGCTTGAGCGCGTCTTTGAGCGTTTTGCCATAAATATTATTGGCGGGTGCTTGTGTATGACAGAGGCTGCACGCGGCTTGGGTGATCTTGCCCTCTTTGAGAGCATACGCGGCTTTGACCACGGCAGGAAAATTAGGTTTGGCGTCTGCATGGGAGGCAGTCAGCAGACAGGCAAACGCGAACATCAGGCGAATTGGGAAAAGTTTCATCGTCAGCGTCCGTCAGCGCACAAGGGGAAGCATCTCAAGGATTGGCGTCTCCTGTTAGACAGACGAGCAGGGCAAAGGTTACGGCAATCTCCTCGCATTTTGCAAAGAAACCGCATTTTGCGTTGCATAGAGGGCGACTTTTGGGGTATAATTCGTCGGTTTGCATACTCACAATACGCACCGATAGGGAGGCAAAATTTCGCTTGCCTATCGCAAAGCACCTCACACCGAACGGGACTCGGCGAACGGGTCGGGACAAACTTGTCCTGAAATCGTCGAGACAGAGCGTTCGGGAGGGGCGAGTCGCTTCTAAAGGGAGTAGGGGGTAGGGAGCAAGACAATTCACCGGATTGCCCAACGTCCCAATGACCTAATGACCTATAGAAGTGACGAAGCCAAAGAACCCTAAGGAGGTTTGGAACGTGGCATCACTTTCGATGAAGGAACTCCTCGAAGCAGGAGTACACTTCGGGCATCAGACGCGCCGATGGAACCCGAAGATGAAACGCTATATTTATGGCGCACGCAACGGCATCTATATCATTGATCTGCATCAGACGCTGAAACTTTTCGATGAGGCGCAGAAATTCGTTCAAGAAATCGTTGATAAAGGCGGCAAAGTCCTTTTCGTCGGTACCAAAAAACAGGCGCAGGATGCCATCGCCGAAGCCGCCATTCGCAGCCGCCAATACTATATCAATCAACGCTGGCTCGGCGGAATGCTGACCAATTTCCGTACCATTCGTGACCGTGTCAAACGTCTTGACGAACTCAACAAGATGGAAGCCGACGGCATTATGGCGCGTCTCACGAAAAAGGAAGCTCTGCTTCTAATCGAAGAGCGCGACAAATTGCAGCGCAATCTCGGCGGCATCAAAGACATGACCCGACTGCCCGATGTCATTGTCGTCGTTGACCTCAAAAAAGAGCATCTTGCCATTCAGGAAGCCCGCCGCTTGGAGATTCCTGTCGTGGCACTCGTGGATACCAACTGCGATCCCGACTTGGTGGATTATGTTGTTCCGGGCAACGATGACGCGATTCGCGCTATCAAACTGGTTTCCGGCAAAATCGCCGACGCGATTATTGAGATCAAGCAAGCTGAATGGGACTTGGACGAGGACACCACGCTTTCCGAACTGCCGCAACTGGAACTCGAAGCCCTCGACGCGCCCGATGTCGTACTTGTCGCTGAAACTCCAGAGGAAGCGGCTCCGGCGGCTGTCGAAACGCCTATTGTCTCGGCAACCATCGTTGATGAAACCGACTTTGTTGTCAGTGCTGGCAGTGATGACGAATATACGCAAATGGCGTCTACCGCAGTTGCAGAGTAGGTAATTGGGGTATTAGGGCGTTGGGCAATCCGGGTACAGAAACGTACCCGGCAGAAAAACAGACGTCCTACGGACGAAATTCTCGTTTGGAGGCGATGCCTTCTGTATTGGGATTGGCATCCGAAGGACGCACGGCGGAACGCCCCCAGCGGAGAAATTTATTCCGCCGTATCTCGGTGGCGGAATTTGGTTTTCAATGACCTAATAACCCACCGACCCAACATGAAACTTTCGGGACGCGCCCGTTGTCATTATGGCGGGCGCGTCGCGCTACGATTAAGAGAAGGATGACACTCATGGCAGAGATCACCGCAAAGATGGTTATGGAATTGCGAGAGCGCACCGGCGTTCCAATGATGAAGTGTAAAGCCGCATTGACAGAGACTGACGGCGATTTCGACGCCGCAGTGAAGAAATTGCGCGAGCAGGGCGAAAAAACCGGAGCCGAGCGGTCAGCCCGCACCGCCTCCGAAGGTGTTGTCGCCATTGTGCTTGTGGACAATCAGGACGCCGCTATTGTAGAACTCAACTCCGAAACCGACTTTGTGGCACGCAATGACGAATTCAGAGCGTTGGCGACGGAGTTGGCGAACCAAGTGATTCAGTCGAAAGGTCATAGCGTCGAGACGGTTCTGACGCAGGACTCGATGGCACAAGCCGGTCAGACTGTTCAGGGACGCATTACCGATGTTTATAACAAATTGCGCGAGAACATTGTTTTCCGACGCTTCGAGTTGATTTCGACGGATGCCAACGGCAGCCTTGCCGTGTATCTGCACAAGCCCGCGAACGACAAAATTGGCGTCTTGGTCGAGTTGGAAGCCAGTTCGCCGGAAGCCGCGAAAAGCGACGCGCTGAAAGCATTCGGCAAAGAGTTGGCGATGCAGATCGCCGGTTCGCGTCCCAAGTACCTGACGGAAGAGGACGTTCCCGCGTCGGTTCTGGAGCAGGAGCGCGAAATCTCCCTTAACAAAGCCAAGAACGAAATCGCGACGGAACTCGAAGAGGCTCTCGCGAAAGCCACTGATGATAAAGCGCGTGAGCAAGCAGAGAGTAAAGCGAAGAATAAAGAAGCCGCATTTCCGAAGATCGCTGACGGCGCGGTTCGCAAGTATAAAGAGGGTTATGTTCTTCTGAATCAGCCATGGCTGCGCGAACCCAAAAAGTCTGTTGCCCAAGCCGTCAAAGAGGCGGGCGAAGGCATCAGCATCAAGCGGTTTGTGCGTTATGAAGTCGGCGAAGGCGTGACGGGAGTTGAGACTTCTGGCGCGATCAAGGAGACCGTCGAATAATGAATCCTGCCCATACAGTGGCATGACTCGAACACCGGAAACAGCGGGGCATCTCTTCACCGAGTGCTTCCGCTGTTTCTTTTTGGGTGATTGGGCAATTCGGGTACAAGAACGTACCCGACTGAAAAACAGGCGTCCTGCGGACGCGCAATTTTGAATGATGAAACCACATAGGGCAGATCATTTTTGAGGAGGACGGGCGATGCGATATCAACGAATACTGCTGAAGTTGTCGGGAGAGGCGTTTGCGGCAGAGTTTGGCATGGAGCGGGACGGGATGCCGCGAGTAGGATTGAATTATGCGACCATCAGTGCTATCGCGCAAGAAGTGATTGCCGCCTATCACGCCGGAACACAGATCGCGATTGTCATTGGAGCAGGTAATATCGTGCGCGGCGAGCGTGCCGCCGAAGCCGGAATGGAACGAGCCGCCGCCGACTACATGGGAATGCTTGGAACTGTGATCAATGCGATGGCATTGCAGGACGCGATTGAGAAATTGGGCGTGCCGACTCGTGTGATGAGTGCGATTGCTATGTCGGAAGTGGCGGAGCCGTTCATTCGCCGCCGTGCTATTCGCCATCTCGAAAAGGGGCGCATTGTGGTTTTGGCGGGAGGAACCGGCAATCCGTTTTTTACGACGGATACCGCCGCCGCCCTCCGTGCTAACGAAATCCGCGCCGACGCTGTTCTCAAAGCGACCAATGTTGACGGCATCTACGACAAAGACCCGCGCAAATTCGCCGATGCGGTCAAACAAGACCGAATCACCTATGACACCTGTATCACCAATAACCTGCGCGTGATGGATCAGACGGCATTCACCTTCTGCAAAGAGTACAACATACCGATTGTTGTTTTTGATATTGCTCAGCCCGGTAATATCCGCCGCGTTGTCGCTGGGGAAGAGGGAATCGGGACACTCGTCAGCGCAACCGCGTAAAACCTCACCCCCTGCCCCTCTCCTTGCCAGTCGCAAGCTCCTTAGGAGAGGGGAGATTCCCTTTGAGATTAGCGTTTATACTTCGCGGCTGATGTGGCTTCCTGACTCGAATATTCTGCTTCGGAACATGGATGAAA